>NZ_DKLH01000081.1:0-3872 GCF_002455685.1 Sphingobacterium sp. UBA6645 | reverse complement strand
GGGGACTTTTTCAGTGCCCTCATGCAAATAGCCCCTTTATCTATGTATTATTGAGTAAGATTAGTATCCAATCGACCCCAGTTTAATATGTATATCCAATTCCTCAATCCAATCCCGCATACTCTAAGGTCTAATGTTTAATATCTTACATCTAAACTCTAATGTCTAATCCCAATAATTGCTTCAACAAACTTTCCTTCTTCTTCAAAGTCTGCAAAAACTAACTTTACTTGCTTTGCTTTTTTAATAGCATCCGTTGCTGGTGCAAGCTTGAGTTGGATTGCGACAGGCACATCTTGATTCAATAGGTAGTTCAAGTAATTCTGTCTGTCTGCAATATTTACGATTACTCTCCCTACTTGAATAGATGTTAGGAAATGCTCTTTTCCATCGGCATCCGTTAGGTTGGATCCAAATACATTGAGGCGGAATTCGCGCGGGTTCTTTTCATAAGAAATGGCGAAGAGATCAACAACAAGGGTATCAGCGACGGTCTTAACAGACTTTAGGTCGAACTGAATTTCGTTCACCACATGCACGCTTGGATCTTCGGTTTCCTGCGCCTTCAAATACTGAGGTGCAACAAAAAGACCGATAAAAAATATGGCTAATAGTAGTTGCTTCATGGCATAAAGAATTAACGTAATCTATCCGCAGATTTAATCAATTTGTTATCATTACGAATACCGCGGATTGCCAAGCCCAAAAACAGAATGGATACCGGCAATAGGAAGAAACCAATACCGATGTTATTAGCACCAATACTTTGATTGATCAGGCTCAGGATATTGTTTGCAGAAATAAACATCCAGATAGCAAATAAACAGATTAGGATGACCTGTACAAGGATAAGTGATAGCTGAGTTTTACGGTTCTTATATTTAAAAATAATGAACAACGGAATCAGTGCTAATACTACCGTAGCGATAGTCATCAACAGAAATGAGGATTCTTTCGTAGCCACGTTGTTTACCGATGAATAAACTCCAGAAACATAAATGTTTTTTCCTAGTCCAACCAAGTCGATATAACTCACATAAGGGAAGAGGAATAGCGCGAAAAGTACAAGGCTAGATAATAACAACCAAACGGTTTGAATACGCTGTATCATAGTTTAATTTTAAGTATATGTACAAATATAGTATAAACAGTTCAAATTGGGTTTAGTTTCGGACGGCTTTTGGTTTCCGCAAAAGTTAGTTTTGCGTACCTTTGCTTCGTGGAAGAAACATCATCACGTTATTTTTTGGAGATTGCATATAATGGTACTGCTTATCATGGTTGGCAGGTGCAGGAGAATGCAGTAAGTGTGCAAGAAAAACTTAACGGGGCCTTGCAGATCTTGCTTCGGGAGCCTGTAGAGACCGTCGGCGCGGGTAGAACCGATACTGGGGTACACGCCAAGCAGCTGTTTGTACATTTTGAGAGCAATGCAGCGGTACTAAAAAATGCAGATCGTTTTATCCATTCTCTCAATGCTTTACTGCCCTTCGATATCGTCGTCTATAGACTTATTCCTGTGGATAGTGCGGCCCATGCGCGCTTCGACGCAACTTCCAGAAGCTATGAATATCATGTTCATTTTATAAAAGATCCATTTCTACATTTGCAATCCTGGTTGTTACGTGATATCCCGGACATCGATAAGATGAATTTGGCGGCTAAAGACCTTTGGGGGAAGCAAGACTTCAGTTGCTTTAGCAAATCGAACACACAGGTGTTCACCAATATCTGTGAGATAACCCGCGCTGAATGGGAAATGAAGGATGGCAAGCTGATCTTCCATATCACTGCAGATCGTTTTTTAAGAAATATGGTACGGGCAATCGTGGGGACATTGATGGAAGTAGGGCTAGGGAAAAAGCCTGTAGAACATGTAAAAGCTGTCATTGCGAGTCAGGATCGCTCGATGGCGGGGACTTCTGTTCCGGCATGTGGCCTATATTTAACAAAAGTTTTGTATCCTTATATCGATTAATCACATCACCTTGGAAAAAGAATCAATCTCCGGAAAAGCATATGATAGTAAGTTATTGGGGCGCTTAGCGAAATATATTCGCCCTTATCGCACTATTTTCTGGGTTTCCGTGGTGCTGACCATCTTATTGGCGGCCGTGGCTCCGGCTTTGCCGCTGTTGATCGAGTACACGTTAGACCATTATATTTTATCGGGATCGGGCAAAGGCTTAACACAAATGCTGTTACTTATGCTTGCATTATTAATGGCACAAACACTGATTCGATATTTTCACACATTAATGACAAATACGCTCGGACAATCGGTTATCCGCGATATCCGTATCCAAGTATTTAATCATATTACCAACTTACGCCTTAAATATTTCGATAATACACCTATCGGTCGGTTGATTACTCGGACGATCTCTGACTTAGAAACCATCGCCAATATCTTTTCCGAAGGACTAATTCAGATTATTGGTGATTTGTTGCAATTAGTCGTTATTCTAGGTGTGATGTTCTATACGGATTGGAAACTGACTTTAGTCGTCTTGATTCCAATGCCATTAATGATTGGCGCGACGTATATCTTCAAGGAAGCTATGAAATCAGCCTTCCAAAGCGTGCGTCTGTGGGTTTCCAATTTGAATACCTTCCTGCAAGAGCATATTACCGGGATGGCGGTCATTCAATATTTTGCGCGCGAAGATCAAGAGATGCGCAAGTTCAAAGAGATCAACAAAGAACATAGAAATGCGCATATTCGTGCCAACTGGTACTTTTCTATATTCTTCCCTGTATTAGAGATTATTGTTGCCATTGCCACCGGACTTCTGGTTTGGTATGGCTCCAAACAAATTCTAGCCGATGCCATCTCTCCGGGTGTTGTCGTTGCATTCATTATGTATATCAACATGATCTTCCGCCCAATCCGGGAGTTGATCGACAAGTTCAACACCTTGCAGATGGGGATGGTTTCCGCGGAACGTATTTTCGATGTCTTGGATACCGATGAGTTTACACCAGATGCCGGAGAATATAAGCCGGAGCATGTTGCCGGAGCAATCGAATTTAAGAATGTTTGGTTTGCCTATAATGAAGAGAAATGGGTACTGAAGGACGTTAGTTTTTCGGTAAAGCCAGGTGAGACGCTTGCGCTGGTGGGAGCAACTGGTGCGGGGAAATCTTCGGTTATCAATATATTGAGCCGTTTTTATGAGATCCAAAAAGGGCAGATCCTGTTGGATGGTGTAGACATCCGTGAGTACGATCTGACTTTCTTGCGTCAAACGATTGCTACGGTATTGCAAGATGTTTTTCTCTTCTCAGATACCGTGCTCAACAACATTCGCTTGAACAATCCAAATATCTCGATGGAGAGTATCGTCGATGCTTCCAAGAAAGTTGGTGCCTATAACTTCATTATGCGCTTACCGGGCAACTTTGAGTATCAGGTGCAGGAACGCGGTTCAACTTTATCTGCCGGACAGGCTCAGTTGATATCCTTCATCCGCGCACTAGTACATGATCCGAAGATCCTCATCCTGGATGAAGCAACGTCTTCTATCGATACTGAAACAGAGCTGATGATTCAACACGCCATCGACAATATGATGGACGGAAGAACTTCTATTGTTATTGCACACCGCCTATCGACAATACAAAAAGCAGATAAAATCATTGTACTCGATAAGGGCGAAATCATGGAAATCGGAAGCCACCACGAGCTTCTCGAAATAGATGGGCACTACAGAAAACTATACGAATTGCAGTTTAATTCGGCGGGAATTTGATAAATCTGTTTCTGAACCAGGAAAGGAAAGGATGTAAGGATGGTCGGGATGTGTTGCCTTTGAACCAGGAAAGGAAGGATTTTAGGATTAGCAGGCTCTTGTTCATCCTTACATCCTTCC
>NZ_DKLH01000016.1:22867-87061 GCF_002455685.1 Sphingobacterium sp. UBA6645 | reverse complement strand
TTTTAGACAGCCTCTTTTGTTATTTAGTTAACTCGGTTAAGAACTTTGTTAAATAAAAAAATTACCGCACCTGCCGCCAAGGTAAGTCCTCCGACGCCAATAAACAGCAAGCTTGGATGTGCAGCTAATTGTTCCATAATTTTACTAGGTTTATACTATTAAGTTAGACTAATATAAAGCCGCACTTTCTCTTTCGCAAGTAATTTTTAATATTTTTTATCCACAAATGTTTTATTTGTTTCTATATTTGAAACATCACATGAGAAAAATAGTTGCCATATTGCTTTTGACGATTTATTCTGTATGCAGTACAGGAGCAACTGTCTATATGCATCATTGTGGAAAACGTACTTTAATCTCTGTTTTAGACGAGGAAAAAGTATCACACGACCGCTGCCCCATGTGCGTAGAACACCATCACAATCAACAACATAGCGACCCAAACGCTAACTGTTGTAAGGATAAAGACATGTGTAAAGATGTTCAACTTGAACTCAAAAGCGAGTCAGAACAACTACAATCATCCATTCAACAACTTTTCAACTTCAGCCCCGCAGTAGTAGTCATCCCGTGGTTATTACCCTATCTAGAACAATGGATAGAGCAAGATCTGAAGTGGAATCCTCATAGCGAAGAGCTTCAGCTCTCCTATACCAATCCTGTATATCTGCTAAACTGCAACTTCAGAATTTGATTTAATATTGATTTCAATCCGGATTATTTATTAAGACAATTGATTCAATATTAGATTTATTATGCATTTACAAAGATTATTACCACTAATCATATTATTATTTTGTGGGCAAGTTTTATTTGCTCAAAGCAATCTTACGACCGTAAGTTTTGAAGTTGCCGGCAATTGCGGCATGTGTAAAAAGCGCATCGAGAAAGCAGGATTAGATGCTGGTGCGACCGAGATCGAGTGGAGCCAAAACAGCCATTTGGCAACCGTTAAACTAGATACCAATAAAGTTAAAGTTGATCATATCAAGAAGCAGATCGCTGCCATTGGTCATGATGCTGGAGAGTTTAAAGCTGATGATGAAGTTTATGAAAAACTCCATGAATGCTGTTTGTATGATCGTTTAGGCGAAGAACATGAGGAAAGCCATGAAGGTCACGACCATGCCGATCACGATCATGAGGGACATGACCACGAAGGGCATGAGCATGCGATGAAACCTGAGGAAGATGGTGGACACAATCACGATCATGATCACGAAGTGACCGGTGTCGTAGTGAATGAAAACGACAAAGGCGATCTGAACCCTATTACAGAAGTTACTGTATTCTGGGCGGATGAACCTGCGAAAAAGGTTAAGACCAATGAGAATGGCGTATTCAAAATTATGCACAAAAAGCCTTTCCGAAACCTTGTTATTTCACATGCAAGTATGCAAAGTGATACGGTAGAGGTGAAAAACCTGCACGAGGTCATCGTAATCCAAGCGAAGAATAATGTATTAAAAGAGATTGTTATCTCGAGAAGACAGAAGTCGAACTATATCTCGAAGCTTACCCCAAACAGAGTAGAGACATTAACTGCTAAGGAACTTTTCAAGGCGGCATGTTGTGATTTAAGTGAAAGTTTTACCACAACGGCATCTGTAGATGTTGTTAGCAGCGATGCAGTGACAGGCAGTAAGCAGATTCAAATGCTAGGTCTTAGCGGCATCTATACGCAAATTACGGTAGAGGGCCTACCGGGACCTCGCGGATTTTCTGCACCTCTCGGCTTAAACTCTATTGCCGGAACATGGATTGAAGCCATCAATATCAGTAAAGGAATCGGTTCTGTAGCGAACGGTTTTGAAAATATGGCCGGACAAATTAATGTGGAACTAAAGAAGCCACATAACTCCGACAAGTTGTTTTTCAATGCTTATGCTAACAACATGGGACGTACGGATGTGAACCTAAATGTTTCTCATCATATCAACGAGAAATGGTCTGTTGGATTATTGCTACATGACAACTTCATGTATAACAAATCCATGAACTTCAGTGATAACGGTTTCCGTGATATGCCGGTCGGCAATCTATTTTCCGGGATCAACAGATGGCATTATGAAAACGGAAAAGGAGTTATCGCTCAATTTGGCGTTAAATTCCTCCATGATGACCGTATCGGTGGACAGATCGATTTCAACGAGAAAACCGATAAATATGGAACTGACCTTTATGGCTTAGGTTTTAAAAACCAGCGTATCGAAGGTTTTGGTAAGTTGGGTTATGTTTTCCCGACAAATAAACACCGTAGTATCGGACTGCAATTATCAGCAAGTCGCTTTAAACAAGAAAGCTTTTTCGGATTGAACGCATACGACAATGAGCAGAAATCCCTATATGCAAACTTATTGTATCAGGACATATTAGGTTCGGTTGCTCATAAATATAAAGTTGGGGCATCCGTACAACATGATAATTATGATGAGGATTTAGCGCGCTATCAGGCAGGACAAACCGCTTATCAATATGATTTCGGTCGTAAAGAAACCACTGCAGGCGCATTTGCAGAGTACACCTTTAGTCCGTCGGAAAACTTCGACGCTGTTTTAGGCTTACGCCAGGATTATAATAACCTATATGGTTGGTTTACTACGCCACGCGCAGTGTTGCGCTATCAGCCAACCCTCAACACCACCCTTCGCTTAAGTTCAGGAAGAGGACAGCGCACAGCGAACATCTTTGCAGAAAACTTAGGTATTTTTGCTTCCAGCCGTACAATCAACAATATGGCAGGTCTCATCAATGGTGCCAATGCTTATGGCCTGAAGCCTGAGGTATCCTGGAATACCGGATTCACTTTCGACCAAAATTTCCAATTGTTCGGCAGAGAGTCAGGTATATCGGTCGAGTTGTTCCACAACCGTTTCCAAAATCAAGTCGTAATCGACTATGAAGATCCACGCCAGGTTAGCTTCTATAATTTAGATGGCAAATCATTCTCAAACAGTATTCAGGCGGAGTTCCGCTTTATGCCACTTCAACATTTTGAAGCACGTATGGCGTACCGCTTATTAGACGTACAAACAGATTATCAGTCTGGAAGATTAGAGAAACCAATGAATGCGAAGCATCGTGGGTTCCTGAACCTAGCATACAACCTACACTCCGGTTGGGCATTTGACTATACGCTAAACGTGGTGGGCAAAAAACGTTTACCGAGCACTGCTAGCAACCCTGTTGAATACCAACTAGGTACACGCTCTGATGCTTACGTGACGATGAATGCTCAAGTAAGCCGCACATTCGGCAAGAACAAAAACTTTGATATCTATATCGGTGGAGAGAACCTAACAAACTTCTACCAGAAAGATCCAATCTTAGCGTTCGACAATCCGTTTGGTCAGAACTTCGATACCAACCTCGTATGGGGACCAATTACCGGCCGAATGTTCTATACCGGTATCCGATACCATATCAAATAGAATTACGAGTGACCTGAAAGGAGTAAAAACCTTTCATGACCCAATATTAACCCCTATCAAAGTCCTTCTGAAGTGGCTTTGATAGGGGTTTGTATTGGGTTTACATTGGGTTTGAATTGGGTTTGAACAGTAGTTAGTATTTTATTAGATATTAGATATCAGACATTAGATTTTAGAAATGTAGGGCGCCGATTAGGCGCCTTTGATTTAAACAAGAAAGGATAGAGATTATCTTTGAACCAGGAAAGGAAGGATGAAAGGATGGACAGGATTTGGCGTATTGCCTTCGTTTGAAGCGGGAAAGGAAGGAAGAAAGGATTGACAGGATGGGATTGTCTTCGAACCAGGAAAGGAAGGATGAAAGGATTGACAGGATCCGGCGTATTGCCTTCGTTTGAAGCGGGAAAGGAAGAATGTAAGGATTGACAGGATGCTTTGTCTTTGAACCAGGAAAGGAAGGATGAAAGGATGGCCAGGATCCTGCTTATCTTAAAATCCTTCCTTTCCTAGTTCAGACAACTCTAATGTCTAAAATCTAATATCTGATATCTAATAAAATACTCGCTTCAGTTCTTGCTGCAACCGTGCTGTTGGTAGTCCGATTACATTTTCGTAGGAGCCGATGATTTTATTAATCCCTACTCTACCGATCCATTCTTGGATACCGTAAGAACCGGCTTTATCCAATGGTTTATAACGCTCAACGTAGTAGTCGATTTCTTCATTTGACAGATTATTTAACCAAACGGTTGTCTCTTCGACGAAGCTTACTTTTTGGTGTTGGTAGGCTAAAGCGACTGCGGTGTAAACACGATGTGATTTGCCAGCTAAGCGTTTAATTACGGCTTTTGCTTCTTCCAGATCGGCAGGTTTTCCGAGTACATCGCCCTGCTCGTCTACAACAATGGTATCGGCGCAGATTAATAGCTTATCAAAGTAGCGATGGCGATCAAATCCGCTGAGCTTAGTTTCGGCGATATACTTCACGATTTCTACGGCTGAAAGCGTTGGATCGTAAGATTCATCTGTTTCTTTGACTTCAACTTCAAAAGCAATGTCCATCGAAGCGAACAACTCTTTTCTTCTAGGCGATTTCGACCCGAGGATGATCGAAATATTCTTCAACTTATCCTGGATCATTAAACGCTCTTTATATGTGTCTGTACGCCCCATTTTCCCTGTAGCTTTAATATCTTTTCTAAGATATCTCGCACAACACCTCGTCCACCTTTAAATGGCGACATATAGTGAGAGATGGTTTTGATATCCTCTACGGCATCAACCGGGCATGCTGCGATACCAACGACCTGCATCACCTCGTAGTCTGGCATATCATCGCCAACATACATTAGCTGATCGGCGGTTAATTCATATTTAGTCAACAGCTCGTTCAGAACGTCCATCTTTTGGCTCACGCCTAAGTGTATTTCTTTGACACCGAGTCCTTGCAGACGCAATCGTACGCCCTCCGATCTTCCGCCGGATATCACCCATAACATCAGACCCATTTTCTCTGCTAATTGCATGGCATAACCATCCTTCACATAGAAGGTCCGTAACTGATCGCCCGATTCATTGACTTGCAGGGTGCCATCGGTCAATACACCATCAACATCTAATACAACTGCCTTTATCTGTGTAAACTTCTGAAAGATCATATTTTTAAATTATCCCCAAAATTAGACAAACTTTGAGAGTTATTAATATGCAAGATTAATCAAATAATGCCAAAACTTTATTTGTTAAAACACATAAATCAGAGAATTGTCAGAAAGTAGTTGCAGAGGAAACTTTTTTTTGGAAACGCTTTGCAGAATTAAATTCTTGCTTTACCTTTGTATCATAATTCGAAGGAATAGTAGAATTATTAGTTAAAATTTGTCTTTTCATAATTTAGGTTTATAATTGGTTAGTATCAAACCCTGGCGCCCATCGTCAGGGTTTATTTTTTGAGAAAATCTATCTAATCAAAGCTATTTTCAGTAAAAATGGGCGATAAGCGTCCAGAAGTGAAATCCCTTAAATTCGTCAAATCACCGTTAGATCGCTTCATGCAGTTCGGTTTCAAAGTGCGTCATAAACAACAAGGGCTGTATCATCTTATCATGTACAGCCCTTGTTGTTTATTTCAACTAATTCGTTGATTACTATTTTTTCTCTGGTCCGTTTGGTTTAGCGATTGAAGTTCTCATATCGGTATCTGCTTGGATATTCTGCATTTTATAATAATCCATAATACCTAGATTACCATTTCTAAATGCTTCTGCTAAAGCCATTGGTACTTGAGATTCGGCTTCGATTACTTTTGCCTTCGCTTCTTGTGCTTTCGCGCGCATCTCTTGCTCAGTTGCTACGGCCATCGCGCGACGCTCTTCTGCTCTTGCATTGGCTACCTTTAGATCGGCTTCCGCTTGGTCTGTTTGTAACTTCGCTCCTACGTTTTCACCGATATCGATATCTGCGATATCAATAGAAAGGATTTCAAAGGCTGTTCCCGAGTCTAGTCCTTTTGATAGTACCGTTTTTGAGATTCTATCGGGATTCTCCAATACTTCTTTATGATTGCTAGAAGAACCGATCGTCGTAACGATCCCTTCACCAACACGCGCTAGGATTGTTTCTTCACCGGCACCACCAACTAATTGGTTGATGTTTGCACGAACCGTCACCCGCGCTTTTGCGATTAGTTGAATACCGTCCTTTGCTACGGCAGCCACCGGAGGTGTATTAATTACCTGCGGATTTACAGAGAGCTGTACCGCATCAAACACGTCACGACCTGCTAAGTCAATAGCAGTTGCTAGTTTAAAATCGAGCGGGATATTAGCTTTGTCAGCAGAGATCAGTGCTTTGATTACTTTATTTACATTCCCACCCGCTAAGTAGTGCGTTTCTATTTCATTAGAACTAATCTTTAAACCTGCTTTGGTAGAAGTTATCATGGCATTGGTGACCAATGCTGGCGACACTTTCCTTAGGCGCATCAATACAAGATTCAGTAAACTGATCTTAACATTGGACAGCTGTGCTGTAAACCACAGATTGACAGGAAGTAGATAAAGTAGGAAGAATATGGCGATTACCGCTCCGATAATAATGAGTACGAGTTGAATTGCTGGATCCATTTAATTGTCGATTAATAAAAGTTTCAATTTACTAAAGATATAAATTTTATTTAGAAGAGTCGGTTGTTATTTCAGTTTTTCGCGGTTTAATGCAAGTTTATTCGCTATATTTAATTCTTATATCATGATTTTAGATAATGTATTTAAAGGAAGTGGTAAATGCCGCTGATTCAAAACAATTCCTTGAATTGCCGGCCATAATAAACCGAGCTAACCGAAATTATATTCACCCGCTGAACAGCGATATCGAGTCGGTCTTTGACCGATCGAAGAACTCATATTTTGAGAAGGGTGACCTCATGCGCTGGAATCTTTATGATGTTAAGGACGAGGTTATCGGACGGATTGCCGCATTTTATCATTTCGATGATAAACTTGGAGAGAACCAAGGTGGATTCGGCTTTTTTGAATGTATCAACCAACAAGAAGCTGCAAACTTACTGTTCGATCAGGCAAAGAGCTGGCTTCAAGAGCATGGCTTGAAACAAATGGACGGTCCCATTAATTTTGGCACACGCGATCAATGGTGGGGTTTGCTGATTGCTGGATTCTACCCGCCGGTTTATGGCATGTTCTACCATCCCCCCTACTATCAATCGCTGTTTCGACAATATTCTTTCGAAGCCCTATTTGAACAATATACTTATCGCCGGAAAATATCGGTAGCATTCAGTCCCGCCGTCCTACATCGGGCGAGTAGGATTCAACAAGATCCGAACTATCGCTTCGAAGACATCAGTAAACTTTCCGAAAAGGAAATAATTACTTCTTTTATGGAAGTTTATAATGCCGCATGGAAAGATTTTGATGGTGTTAATACACTGAGCAGAGCCGAAGTAGCGCAATTAATTGCACATATGCGTCCAGCGATGGACAAGAAAATAATTTGGTTTTCTTACTTTAAACAACAACCGATAGGCTTTTTCATCAATTTGCCAGACCTAAACCAGCTGTTAGTGAAATTTTTACGTAACGGAAGTTTAAACATTTGCCAAAAAATTCGATTTTTGTACCGAAAAACAACAAGAAAGTGTACAACAATGGTAGGGATGGTTTTTGGAATTCATCCGGACTACCAAGGGAGAGGTGTCGAAAGCGCCTTCATAGTGAATTTTGCAAATTCCGTTTCTCAATTGCGTCCCCCGACATATCAGGAGATACAAATGAACTGGATTGGGAGCTTCAACAGAAAAATGATTGCCGTTGTCGAGTCCATCGGAGCAGAACGCTATAAAACACATTGTACGTATCGATTAACATTTTAACAAGGATATTATGTCATTAGACATGTTCAAACTCAAGTCAGCGCGGTTACAGGCTATGGTAAGCATCATAGTGGCGACTTTGGTCATCATATTCTCTTACTGGTATTTTACTGCCAAGCAGAAGGAATATACCGGTGCGATGAAGGAATATATGGATTTAGCGCAGGAGAAATTCTATTTGATCCAGGATTGGGAGGTAGAAATTCAACAGATTTCTAAATTCAATTCCTTGGAACATAATGTAGACGCTTATTCCAGAGAGCGTGCGCGTACGAATATTAATGCAACCATCAGCAAGCTGGCATCGACGAACATTTTAATCGACACTGTTCCACAAAGTATTGCGAAGATTCAAGCAGTCAGCGATAGCATTCTGAGCCGTAGTGCTATGAAATCCAGCAACAGCTTAAATACGATTTCTAATAACCTGTCTGATGAGCAGGATATGATAACGGCGGCGAGCAACATGATGACCAATGAGATTATCGCAAAGCGTGCTACAAAGACCGAACAAAAGCTAAAGTTTTTAGAAACTACGCGTTCGATTACGCTGGCACTAGGAATTGTCTCCTTGTTGGTTATCTTATATGTTATCTATCAGATCATGAAGCTTTCGATTTATTTGACAAAAACGTCGGAAGCAGAGCGTAAGCTCAACGATGAGTTTCAACGTACGACAGATAAACTGGAGGAACTAAACTGGGTTTTGCAGAATTCGGCAAAAGTCTACAATATTGTCAATGGCAACCTTTCAGAACACCAAATCGCCAAGAATGCTTTATCCATTGTCCGAGATGTATTGGAGGGACATGCTGCTGCGATTTATATTCGAAAAATTGATTCGTACGAGCTGACTTTAAAGGACTCTTATGGATTAGATTCCAAACAGCTTTTGAGCAACATATTGATTGGTGAAGGAATCGTCGGCCATGTTGCCGAGTCAAAACTGCCAAAGGTATTCGATATCACTGAGCTCAATCAAGTTAAATTGAGTTCAGGGATTGTTTCGGCACTTCCTGCAAAAGTTATTATCTTCCCTATCGTGTTCGAAGAATACTGTATTGGCGTACTTGAAGTTTTTGGTTCCTTCAGCAAGGAACGTGAAGAGAATATCTTAAATTTCCTTACGCGCGCCGGTCGCGCAATTGGTTCTGCGATCAAATCCAGACAAGATCAGAGTCTAGTAGAAGATCTATTGGCTGAAACGCAACATCAGACCGAAGAGTTGGAAGCGCAGCAAGAGGAACTACGCATCACCAATGAGGAGCTTGTTTATAAGACGAATTTGTTAGAAGCCTCGGAAGAGGAACTGCGGGTACAGCAAGAGGAACTTTCGCAAGCGAATAAAGAACTTAACCAAAAGGCGGCAGAACTGGAGAAACGCAACGTGGATTTGAAAGATGCGCAGCAAGTTGTCGAGCAGAAAATTACCGAGGTAGAGCAAGCCAGCAAATATAAATCGGAGTTCATGGCTAATATGAGCCATGAGCTAAGAACGCCATTGAACAGTATATTGATTTTGGCGAAGTTACTTCAGGACAATAAACAAAAGAATCTATCGGAAGATCAGATCAAATATTCATCCGTTATCTATAATGCCGGCTCGGATTTATTGCAATTGATCAATGAGCTGCTCGATTTGGCTAAGATTGAATCAGGTAAAGTTGAATTAAATAACGAAGTCATTCCGGTTGCAGGATTTGCCCATAATATCGAATCATTGTTTAAAGAAATTGCGGATGATAAGAAGATTGACTTTAAAGTGGATATCTCCGAGGCTCCTGCAGAATTCGTTTCCGACGAATATCGTTTAGAGCAGGTGACAAAGAATTTTCTTTCTAACGCATTCAAGTTTACGGAGCGGAATGGACAGGTCAGCTTGAAGATTAGCTTGAATCAGAATAATCTTAATTTCGCCGTTACCGACTCGGGCATTGGTATTTCGGCAGAAAAACAGACCTTGATTTTTGAAGCCTTCCGACAGGAAGATGGCTCTACGAGTCGTAAATATGGCGGAACCGGTTTGGGATTATCGATTTCTAAGGAAATAGCCTCACTTTTAGGGGGGCGCATTGTTCTTGAAAGCGAACCAAGTGTTGGAAGTAAGTTCACACTGATCATCCCTTATGTCGCACCTTCTGCCCTATCGCTAGAAGAATCGCCACAACCGCAAGAGGAACAAACGCCTGTAAGAGAGGTTGAGAAGCCAAAAGCGCATATTACTCCTGAACCAGCTGAAGAAAAACCGCTGAGCAGTGCTGAACTTGCTGGCGAAAAGGCTATTCTGATTATTGAAGATGATATTAATTTTTCTGAAATATTAAAAAGTTTTGCTGAGGGATACGGTTTTACGGCCCTTCAAGCTTATGATGGAGAAACCGGTATTCAATTAGCGAAATCGAAGCTTCCGGACGCTATTATCTTGGATGTGATGCTTCCGATTGCCGACGGCTGGGAAGTGTTGCGTACGCTAAAAAATGCGGAGGAGACGAAGCATATCCCTATTCATATGATGTCGGCAGCAAGTTTTGATAAAAAAGAGTTCTTAGAAGATGGAGCAATTGGGTTTATGTCAAAACCTGTAAGCGAAGCGAGTATAGAATCCGCATTTGAGAACATCAATTTGAACTTGAACAAAGGCGTTAAGAAAATTTTGCTGATCGAGGATCAAGAGTTCCAAAGTGATTTGATCAAGAAAGCTTTTGCAGAACAGCAGATCAATGTGATCCAAGCGTTCACCGTAGAATCCGGGCTAAAGAAATTAGAACAGGAAGGAAACTTCGATTGTATTATACTAGACATCAAGCTTCCTGACGGTAGTGGATTAGAGATGCTCGACAAGATTAAATCGGATAAAAAATACGAGAAGCTTCCGGTGATCATCAATACAGCATACGATCTATCGACCGAACAAACGGAGCGCATTATGCGCCATACCCAATCTATGGTTTTGAAATCGAGCAAATCGAACACCCGTTTAACGGATGAGGTGAATTTGTTCTTGAACAAGTTGACAGAGCCGACGTATAATCCTGTCAAGAATCTAGATAAGATTGCCAATAAGGAAAATTACGGAACCAGCAATTTGGACGGTAAGTGTGTGTTGATTGCGGACGATGATATGCGGAATGTTTTTGCATTGACTTCATCGCTGCAGGAATACAATATGCAGATTGAGATTGCTAATAATGGTCGCGAAGCTGTGGAGATGGTCAATGACCCTGCAAACCATATTGATATTGTGCTCATGGACATCATGATGCCTGAGATGGATGGCTATGAAGCTATACAGTTAATACGTAAAGAGAAAAAGAATAATAATCTACCGATTATAGCCGTTACAGCGAAGGCAATGAAGGGAGATAGAGAGAAGTCTATCGATTTGGGGGCTAGTGATTACGTAAGCAAACCAATCGATATCGACAAGTTGGTATCATTAATGCAAGTATGGCTAAGTTAGAGGATTCTTACGAATTGAGTTTTACAGAAATCGAAGATTTGATTTTTCTGTTGAAGAATATTTCCGATTTTGACCTTTCTGGCTATACTCGTTCGTCGTTGAAGCGCAGAATTCAGCGGATTATGGGTTTAGAGCAGATGGATATCGTCGACCTCAAGAACGCCTTGGTCAATGTACCAGGCTTTCAGACATATTTTGTTGAGGAAGTGACAGTCAACGTGACGGAGATGTTCCGTGATCCGGGTTTTTATAATAAGCTGGTTAACGACATTATCCCCTATTTATCAACCTTTCCAAGAATTAAGATTTGGAGTGCCGGATGTTCTACAGGTGAAGAGGTTTATTCCCTCGCCATCCTGCTAAAAGAACATGGGCTTAGCGATCGCTCTTTTATCTATGGAACGGATATCAACAGTAAGGTATTAGATATTGCGAAAAAAGGAATCTATCCGTTGAAGAAGTTCAAAGAATATACCGAGAATTTCAATGCCTTCGATTCCAAAGAGCATTTTGCGTCCTATTATACCGCACGTTACGATGCGGCTATCATCAATCATGATTTAAGACAGAATATTTTATTTTCTACACATAACTTGGCAACGGATCAAGTTTTTAATGAATTTCATTTGATAACCTGTCGAAATGTATTGATTTATTTTGATTTGAAGCTTCAAGAGCGGGTCATGAATCTGTTCTACGAATCTCTTGCGCTATTTGGCTTTTTATGCTTGGGTACTAAGGAAACCTTGTTGCGCCATGAGGTCATGAAGAATTTCAAAGTGGTAGACAAGGAATATAATATCTACCAAAAGATTAAATAAAATGGAAGAATTGGCAAAAAATATCATTGTGGTTGGTGGGTCCGCGGGGGCTTATGAAGTCATCGTGGATATTTTAGATCACCTTCCGGCATACTTTTCTGCGGCGATCGTAGTGGTTTTACATCGTAATTCTAAATATGAAACGAAAGTAGAGTCAAGTTTATCGCGACGCCTGAACAGAAAGGTCACTTCCGTGAAAGACAAGTTGCCCATTCTGGCCGACAACATTTACTTCGCACCTCCGGGTTATCATTTAATGGTAGAGCCAGACCATCGATTTTCGTTAGATATTTCGGAACCTGTTCAGTTCTCAAGACCATCTATCGACGTATTCTTTGAGTCTGTCGCTGACGTGTACAAAACAAACACGACGGCATTTTTGTTGTCAGGAGCAAATTCTGACGGAGCGAACGGTTTGAAACGCCTGGCTGAGCTGGGTGCCACCTGTTATGTGCAATCGCCCGAAGAGGCGAAAATCGATACGATGCCGAAAAGCGGTCAGAAAGTATCAAAAAATGTTACAACACTTACTAATGCTAAAATAATTACCTATTTTAGCCTATTAACATAATTGCTAAAATGAAGACTATCAACATTTTGCTCCTTGATGATAAGGAAGAAAATATCATCAGTTTGAGCGCATTATTGGAAGATGTTGACCATGTTAATCTTATTTCCTCAACAGATCCCAATGACGCATTGAAAATCTGTTGGAAAGAGGACATTTCTATTGCTTTAGTTGATGTCCAAATGCCCAAGATCAATGGATTTGAGTTTGTTTCAATTCTTAAATCCAATCCAAAGACGAGCCATATTATGGCGATCATGGTTACTGCGATTTCCAAGGAGGATAAGTATTTATTACAGGGGCTTGAAAGTGGCGCTGTCGATTACCTCTACAAACCGCTGAACCCCGAAATTACCGTTGCGAAAGTACGTTCTTTTGTACAGCAGATTTTGGTGCAACAAGAGCTGAAAGAGAAGAACCGCGAATTGGAACTTTCTCGACAGGAGTTATTAAAAACAAAAGAAGAGGCCGTACAGGCCAGAAAATCTAAGGAGATTTTCCTGGCGAACATGAGCCATGAGATCCGAACGCCTATCAATGGTATTATGGGGATTATGCATATGTTCAAAAGTTCGGAGCTCACCGCAGAGCAACGCGATTGGTTAAAGCGATTGGATAATGCTTCGCAATCGCTCCTGCTTATTATCAATGATATCCTCGACCTCTCCAAGATTGATTCGGGAATGCTGAAGATCGAATTCGAAGACTTTAGCTTGCTGAAAATGATTGAGGATATCGATCGAATATTTAAGATAAAGGCAACCCATAAGAATCTAAATTTTGAAATTGAAGTTGACGAAGGTGTTCCTCAATATATTCGCTACGACTCCCTGCGCTTACAGCAAATTATCAGCAATTTCATTTCGAACAGTTTAAAGTTCACCGAATCGGGTTCTATCATTCTAACGGTGAATTTGTTGGAACAGCGTGCTAATAACTTTCTGCTGCGCTTTATTGTCAAGGATACGGGGATCGGTATCAAAGCGGATTCTGTAGAGAAAATCTTTATGGCTTTCGAACAGGCTGATGATGGTATTACGAAGAAATTCGGTGGTACTGGACTTGGACTTGCGATTGTAAAACGTCTAGCGAAGTTGTTAAATGGTCAGGTGGGTGCAAAGAGTGAATATGGTAAGGGTTCGGAATTCTATTTTGAAGGCTGGTTTGAGGCATCGGACCATGACGAGCAGAAAAATGAGACGAATGCGCCTTCTTATAATACCTTTCCGAAGTTTAGCAATATGCGCGTCTTGGTAGCAGAGGATAATGATTTAAACTCCTTCATGCTTGCTCACATGTTGCGCAGCTGGAATTGTGAAGTAGATATCGTTCGCAATGGCCGCTTGGCTTTAGAAAACGTAGAAGCAAATCATTATGATTTGATCCTTATGGATACCCATATGCCAATCATGAGCGGCTTCGAGGCTATTAAAGAGATAAAAAATCATATTATACCGGAAAAACATGGTATTCCTATCATCACGATCTCCGCTTCTGTATTGGAGCATGAGCAGGCTGCAGCCTTCCAGGCGGGTGCAGACGGTGTGATTGGGAAACCTTTTGACCCGATTGAACTATATCAAAAGATTGTTTCTGTCACGGCAAAAATTAATTCTTAAATTATCTTTCATTTCGTAACGTTACACTCGTTAAAATGAATTATTTATAGTAAATTCGGAATATTAAATTTAATATTTAGTTATGAAAAAATTAATTTTAGCTCCTGCATTGGCTCTAGCTATTGCGGTTTCTTCTTGCGGAAATAATGCAGAGAAGAAAGAGGAGACTACTTCTACGGAATCCACACCGACTACTGAGGCTCCTGCTTCAACTACAGAAGAAACAGTACCAGGAATCGAAAATGTAACATCTTCACAAACTTGGACAGTTGAAGGAAATGATCAAATGCAGTTTAACATCAACTTAATTCGCGTTAAAGCGGGTGAGCCAGTTGAATTGACGTTGAAAAACGTAGGATCAATGCCTAAAGAGTCTATGGGTCACAACTTTGTAGTTTTGAAACCAGGTGTTGATATCCCTACATTCGGTGGCGAAGCTGCAGCTGCTGCTGACAGCGAGTACATCCCTAAATCATCACTTACTTCTATCGTAGCACACACGAAATTATTAGGTCCAGGTGAGTCTGATAAAATCACTTTCACATTGGAAAAAGGAGTTTATCCTTATCTATGTAGTTTCCCTGGTCACTTCGGTATCATGCAAGGAAAAATCGTAGCTGAATAATCTTATTTAGCTCCATTCATAAAATTAGCCTCGACTTGTTCGGGGCTTTTTTATTTCTGAAAGTGTCTGTTTTCAAAGTCCATCAAGAACTTTCATGCCTGTTGGTGTTTCATGGAAACATGAAAGTTTTGTTTCTATATCGAAGTATCCTGTATGCCTGTCATTTCAACGTAGTTTATGCATACGTTTGCTATAGTAAATATTGATTTACGTTCGTTAGTTCCATAGATAAATAGTAAATTTGAGGCCGTTAAACAAATAAAAACTCTATGCAATACGACGTAATTGTAATCGGTAGTGGTCCAGGTGGATATGTTGCCGCTATCCGTTGTGCTCAACTTGGTTTGAAAACTGCTGTTATCGAAAAATATAGCACATTTGGTGGTACCTGTTTAAATGTAGGTTGTATTCCTTCAAAAGCCTTATTGGACTCTTCGGAGCACTATCATAATGCCGCTCATAATTTTGATCAACATGGTATCTCTTTGAGCAGCTTAAAAATTGATATGAAGAAAATGATCGCTCGTAAAAACGACGTCATTGCTCAAAATACGGCTGGTATTACTTTCTTATTCAAGAAAAACAAAATCGATAGCTTCGAAGGCGTTGGTTCATTTGTGGATAAGAATACTATCAAGATCACTAAGAACGATGGTTCTACGGAAGAAATCAAAGGTAAGAACATCATTATTGCTACAGGTTCGAAACCAACAGCATTACCTTTCTTGCCAGTTGACAAAAGTCGTATCATCACTTCAACAGAAGCTTTAAACTTAACAGAAGTACCTAAGCACCTGATCGTAATTGGTGGTGGTGTTATCGGTCTAGAGTTAGGTTCTGTATATGCACGTTTGGGAGCTAAGGTTTCCGTTGTGGAATACGCGAAGTCAATCATCGCAACTATGGATGGTGGATTAGGTAAAGAATTACAACGTGTATTGAAGAAAAACTTAGGTATGGAGTTTTTCATGAGCCACAAAGTTACTGGTGCTGTTGCTAAAGGCAAAAAAGTAACGGTTACTGCAGAGGACTCAAAAGGACAAGAAGTTGTTTTAGAAGGCGATTACTGTATTGTAGCTGTCGGTAGAACGGCTTACACTGAAGGCTTGGGCTTAGAAAATATCGGTATCAAGACGGAAGAACGCGGAAACAAAATCACAGTTAATGAGCATATGGAAACTTCAGTAGAAGGAGTTTATGCAATTGGTGATGTTGTTCGTGGTGCTATGTTAGCTCACAAAGCAGAAGACGAAGGTATCTATGTTGCAGAACGCATTGTAGGTCAAAAACCTCATATTGATTATAACTTAATTCCTGGTGTAGTTTACACATGGCCAGAAGTTGCATCTGTTGGTCAAACTGAAGAGCAATTGAAAGAAGCTGGTAAGAAATACAAATCAGGAAGTTTCTCATTCAAAGCATCAGGCCGTGCGAAAGCATCTGGTGACACGGATGGATTTATCAAGGTATTAGCAGACGCAGATACTGATGAAATCTTAGGTGTTCACATGATTGGTCCACGTGCCGCAGATATGATCGCTGAAGCTGTAGTAGCAATGGAATACCGTGCATCTGCAGAAGATATCGGTAGAATCTGCCATGCTCACCCAACATTTACGGAAGCATTAAAAGAAGCTGCATTAGCAGCAACTGCAAATAGAGCGATCCACGCTTAAGCAGGATTATAATATTTAGAAAAGGCAAGCTGCGGCTTGCCTTTTTTTGTGAATGCTCTATTTCCAATAAATATCTAGAACTTCCATTTCTATTGGTATCTCAATGGAGACATGAAAGTTTTGTTTTAAATTTGCTCCATGAACTTTTATACTAGAAAATGGGTTAAACCTGAAGACCTAAACCCTAACGGCTCCCTATTCGGAGGAACTTTGCTTCGTTGGATAGACGAAGAAGCCGTTATCTACGCTATTGTGCAGCTGGGCAATCCACATGTGGTGACCAAGTTTATCTCCGAAATCAACTTCGTATCCTCCGCAAAACAAGGCGATATCATCGAACTGGGAATCGAAGCAATTAACTTCGGGAACACCTCTCTGACTATGCGTTGCGAGGTCCGAAATAAGATCAGTAGAAAGACTATCCTATCGATTGATAAGCTAGTATTCGTAAATTTAGACCCAAAGGGGAATCCTGTTCCACATGGTAGAACGGAGATTACCTATGCCTATATGGGGGTTGATAGAGACGTGAATCGACGTGATTAAGCTGCCTTTTGCGCTTGAATTTCACGCTTAAGATCTTTCTCTACCCAGAAAGAAACAACAGGGATTAAGCTTAAGAAGAAGTATTTTACAACGCGTCCAAACGACCAGTTATAAGTCTGCCAACAAGCTACGAGGAGAACAACAAAAATCACTACTAAGAATCCGTGAATTGAACCTGCCACTCGTACGGCCTCAGGAATCCCTGCGAAATACTTTAACGGCATGGCAACGAAGAAGAGTAAAATAGTAGAAATTGCTTCCCAAAGGGCTACTTGTTGAAAAATACGTAACATAGTGTGAATCTTAATTTGGCGCAAATTAATTGATTTGGCGGAGTTTTCGAAGCTGCTTGTCCTATCTTTCTAGTTTATGACACTTCTATGCCTTTTTCCAACCATTTAGGGTAAAGAAATGGAGAGACTAAATAAAAAATATGTATTTTTGGATAATTGTATAAGCATAACATAACGACACTTAATATTTATGAATTACGACATTATTGTTATTGGTAGTGGACCTGGTGGATATGTAGCTGCCATCAGAGCCTCTCAATTGGGGTTCAAAACGGCCATTATCGAACGTGAAGCATTAGGAGGAATTTGCCTTAACTGGGGTTGTATTCCTACAAAGGCACTTCTCAAAAGTGCGCAAGTATTCGAATATTTAAATCATGCAGAAGAATACGGTATCAAAGTAAATGGCGGAGAAGCTGATTTTGGTGCAATCGTTAAAAGAAGTCGTGGCGTCGCAGACGGTATGAGCAAAGGTATCCAGTTCTTGATGAAGAAGAACAAAATCGATGTGATTATGGGTACTGCAAAAATTAAAAAAGGTGGTAAAATTGATGTTAAAGCTGCTGACGGGACAACCAAAGAGTATACAGCAAAACACACCATCTTAGCTACAGGTGCTCGTTCAAGAGAATTACCTAACCTACCTCAAGACGGAACTAAAATTATTGGATACCGTCAAGCAATGAATCTTCCTAAGCAACCTAAATCAATCGTAGTTGTTGGTTCTGGTGCTATTGGTGTTGAGTTTGCTTATTTCTATAATGCAATCGGAACCCAAGTTACGATTGTGGAGTTCATGGATCGTATCGTTCCTGTGGAGGATGAAGAAATCTCAAAACAATTAGAGAAATCTTTGAAAAAAGCAGGTATCAATATCTTAACTAAATCAGAAGTAACTTCGGTAGATACGAAAGGTGACCTTTCTAAAGTGCATATTAAAACCGCTAAAGGCGAAGAGGTAATCGAAGCTGAGGTTGTTTTATCTGCTGTTGGTATTACGCCTAACATCGAAAACTTAGGACTTGAAGAAGTTGGTGTAAAAACCGATAAAGGTCGTGTTCTAGTTGATGATTATTATAAGACAAACATTGATGGCGTTTATGCTATTGGTGATATCGTTAAAGGACAAGCTTTAGCACACGTTGCTTCCGCAGAAGGTATTACATGTGTTGAGAAGATCAAAGGATTACATGTAGATCCGATTGATTATAACAACATCCCTGGATGTACATACTGTTCGCCAGAAATTGCTTCGGTTGGTTTCACGGAGAAAGCAGCTAAAGACGCTGGATACGAAGTTAAAGTTGGAAAATTCCCATTCTCTGCATCAGGTAAAGCATCTGCTGCGGGCGCAAAAGATGGATTTGTGAAAGTTATCTTCGACGCGAAATATGGCGAGTTCTTAGGAGCACACTTGATCGGTGCGAATGTGACAGAAATGATTGCTGAAGTTGTGGTTGCTCGTAAATTAGAGACTACAGGACACGAAGTATTAAAAGCTGTTCACCCTCACCCAACAATGAGTGAAGCGATTATGGAAGCGGTAGCTGATGCTTACGGCGAAGTAATCCACCTATAGTCGTTAGACAATAGATATAAGATTTTAGATATAAGACGCCTATATGGCGTCTTATTTTTTCTGAAAGTGTCTGTTTTCAATGGCCATCAAGAACTCTCATCCCTGTTGCTGTTTCAAAGGAAACATGAAAGATTCTTATCCCTAATCTATGGAGAATGTCTTACGATTATAGCCTATCGACTATCTTTCTTCTTCCAAATTTTCTCGGCCCATCTTCCGACAAACCAAAAGGAAACAGCTAGAATTAAGAAGAATACCGTGCGGTTGATGTTATCCCATAGATACTCAACGAAGCGCGTGTAGAGGTTCAGGATAAAAAAGACAAAGCCAATATCTCTGGACACATTATCTTTAGCTTTCATCCCATATAGAGCAAGCCCTAGAGATACACCAATCCCCAACAATCCCCAATAGAAAATTTCATATTGACGAACGGAAGACCATTTTTCGAGGTCACTATAATTTCCGAAGATGGAAAGCAGCCAGAGCGCAATCATCGTGTATAAAAGTCCAATCACATAGGAAGTAGATCGGAACATGGCTAGTGGCTTTATTTTATCTTGCGCAAAGACTGCGAAGGCCGTTAGTAGCGCCCCGAAGATCGTGAAGCGTAAAGGATAGTTCATTCCCCAGAATTTGAAACCCCAATTGCTATGCAAGGCGGTTTCCGTCGCGAACCAAATTCCCAAAGCTACTAAGGTGAACACCCAAATAAGCTTCGAGCCTAGTTTGACAGAAAGAAAGCCATAAATAATAATGGAGAGCAAGAATAAAATGGTGAAATAATGATCTGTTCGATCTAAGATCTGTCCCAAGAAACCAATACAGGCTGCTGTGGAAAAAGAACCTGCCAACATTAGTGTTTCATTGGAAAAAGTCTTTTCCGGATTCTTTTGTTTATTTCGGAAGCCCAGCATATAGAACAGCACGGCCAATCCAGCAAATACTAAACAAAATACTACATTGGGAGTATCATAGAATTTCTCAATGAGTGTATTGAGATAATCGTCCGAAAAGAGCGACACGACCGAAAATATCAGTGACGCTAATGCCACCCAAAACGCATAACGCGCCAATACCCCCCATTCAAATCCCTTATCATCCAGATTATCTTTTAGCTGCTTAACTTTATCATCATCCAACAGCGATTGCGATTGCCAATGTGACAAAGCGTCTTCAATAATCTCGCGTTCGTTTTTACTTACATCTAATTTCTTCAAGTGGCTCTATTTTTCTGATAGTGTACTTTCGTATTGTTAAATAAAGGTAATACTTTTTTAGGAACCGCTTATAACTCATATTTAAGGAACGCTCCTAATAATGTTCCTATAAAAATCTGTAACTTTGCATCTTGCAAAACACGGAGATATTAATGGCCCAGCATAAAGTAGTAGACCTAGGAGATCAGAGCGAAGTTGAAGTATTTGGAGCACGCGAGCACAACCTGAAAAACATAGATGTATCCTTTCCGAGAAATCAACTTGTTGTAATTACAGGATTAAGTGGCAGTGGTAAATCATCGCTAGCCTTCGACACCATCTATGCGGAGGGACAGCGCCGTTATATGGAGACTTTCTCTGCATATAGCCGACAGTTCTTGGGCGGCATGGAGCGTCCAGATGTTGATAAGATATCCGGATTGAGCCCTGTGATCTCCATTGAACAAAAGACGACCTCTAAGAACCCGAGATCAACCGTTGGAACTATTACCGAGATCTACGACTTTCTGCGCTTATTCTATGCACGCGTTAGTGAGGCTTTCTCCTACGTATCGGGCAAGAAGATGGAACGAATGTCTGATGATGAAATCACAGACCGTATCTTAAAAGAATTTGATGGCGAGGGGATCTACATTCTTGCGCCTGTCGTAAAAGGTCGTAAAGGACATTATCGCGAACTCTTTGAGCAGATCAGAAAACAAGGCTACACCAAAGTTCGCGTAGATGGAGAAATCTTAGATTTAGTTGCTAAGATGCAGGTCGATCGATATAAGATACATGATATTGAGATCGTCGTGGATCGCATCTTGGTTGAAAAAGATTCCAGAAAGCGTCTTTACACCTCGATTGGTCAAGCCTTGAAGACTGCAAAAGGTATTATCAAGATTGCCAACAAAGAGAACAAAGAACAGTTCTTCAGCCGATATTTAATGGATGCTGAGTCCGGAATCTCTTATGACGAACCGCAGCCCAACACCTTCTCCTTTAACTCTCCATATGGAGCTTGTCCAAAGTGTGATGGCCTAGGCTATATCTTCGAAATCGATAAGAATATCGTCATCCCGGATAAGTCACTCAGCATACAAAAAGGTGCTATTGTACCTTTAGGCCCCCTTCGTGAGTCCTGGAACTTCGCCGTACTAAAGGCCGTAGCAAAGAAATACGACTTCTCGCTGACAACGCCAGTAGAAAAGCTGTCTGATGAGATCATCGATATGTTGCTGTTTGGAGAGGAAGAACCTATCTCACTAACCGTATCCTATGGCTCGTACGGAGCCCGTGAATATAAGATTCAATTCGCTGGTATCTTCAAAATGCTTGAAGAGATGAGCGGAAAATACTCCGATGAAAGTCCCGCCTTGGAAGACTTCCGTACGCAGGTGGTTTGTCCTTCCTGCCATGGCGATCGTCTGAAAGTGGAGTCATTACATTTTAAGATTGACAACAAGAACATCGCTGAGCTTTCAGCATTAGATATTGTTGCTTTAAATGACTGGTTTGATGGCTTAGAAGAAAGACTGAATGAGCGTCAGGTCGTCATTGCAACAGAAATCATCAAGGAAATCAGAACCCGATTAGGCTTCTTATTAGATGTCGGTTTGAACTACCTAACACTTAATCGTAGCTCCAAAAGTCTATCCGGTGGAGAGGCCCAGCGTATTCGATTGGCAACACAGATTGGCTCGCAATTGGTCAATGTATTGTATATTCTGGATGAGCCAAGTATCGGTCTACACCAAAGGGACAACGAAAGACTCATCAATGCTTTAAAGAACTTACGCGATATCGGAAACTCCGTATTGGTTGTGGAGCACGACAAAGACATGATCCTCAATGCGGATTATGTAATCGATATGGGGCCAGCAGCAGGGCTTTACGGTGGGAGAGTCGTAGCAGAAGGTACTGCCGAAGATATCTTGAAAGCAGACTCCTTGACCGCAGCCTATCTAAATGGCAAAAAAGAAGTCACAGTACCTGAGAAACGTCGCGAAGGGAATGGACATAGCCTATCTTTAAAGGGCGCTACAGGCCATAACTTAAAGAATGTTGATATTGATATCCCACTTGGGAAATTAGTTCTTGTAACGGGTGTATCAGGCTCTGGCAAGTCATCGGTAATTACCAATACCCTATACCCTATCTTAAACCATCATTTCTTTAGGGCAAAGGCAAAGCCCCTTCCGTACAAGAAAATTGAAGGATTAGAGCATATCGATAAGGTGATCGAAATCGACCAGTCGCCAATTGGACGTACGCCACGATCGAACCCATCAACTTATACCGGTGTATTTTCAGATATCAGGTCATTATATGTACAGCTTCCTGAATCGAAGATTAGAGGTTATAAGCCGGGCCGCTTCTCTTTTAACGTGAAAGGCGGACGTTGCGAAACCTGTCAGGGAGCCGGCATGAAGATCATTGAAATGAACTTCCTTCCGGACGTTCAAGTTCCTTGTGAAACCTGCCATGGCAAACGCTATAACCGGGAAACCCTGGAAGTTCGCTATCGCGGAAAATCGATCGCTGATGTATTAGACATGAGTATAGACGATGCCGTGACCTTCTTTGAGAACATCCCTTCCATCTACCGTAAGATCAAAACCTTGCAAGATGTCGGATTAGGATATATTACCTTAGGACAGTCGTCTACAACCCTATCGGGTGGTGAAGCACAACGTGTAAAGCTTGCGACCGAACTGTCTAAGAAGGATACCGGAAAGACGTTCTACATCCTGGACGAACCTACTACAGGTTTGCATTTCGAAGATGTCAATGTCCTATTGGGTGTTATCAATCGTTTGGTCGACCGCGGAAACTCCATCCTCATCATTGAGCACAACTTAGACGTCATCAAAGCGGCAGACTGGGTAATCGATATGGGACCGGAGGGCGGAAAGAATGGTGGAACTGTACTATTCCAGGGAACGCCGGAAGGCTTGATCAAACAAAAGAACTCCGAAACCGGAAGATTCCTTAAGCTGGAAATGAAAGGATAGCATCCTCAACCATAAGTATAAAAAAATACCCTTAGCAAATCGCTAAGGGTATTTCTTATTTTAATTCAAAATCTCCAACGATATTCTGTCGAATTCTTGTCCTTACGGCTTTATCATTTTTCAATCCCGGATGCCACTTCGGCGAGCGCTTCATGACTCTTAACACTTCCTTCGCGAAAGCAGGACTAATTTTGTCTTTATTTGCTACGCGGATATCACAAATAGATCCATCCTCGCAAACGGTAAATTCCATGATCGCAGTCTGTCGAATTCCAAAATCGACGTAATCTGTACTATCTAAACGCGATATTACATCATAAGCATCAAAGCTTCGACTTATGAAACTCGACCATGCCGATACGCCACCAACAAACTCCGGAACCTTGTCCACATTGCGTACAATCGCAGTATCTAGCTTCACACTGTCAACACGCTCCTGAGCGATTGCTGAGGATGCAAGTAATAAGCCAATGAAAGCTAAGATAACACGCATCATCTTTAAATTTACAAAAAATTAACGAGGAAGACCTTCAACAGTTTTAAAGTTACCTTCTTCATCCTTAATAAAGCTCATCGGGTTTTCAGGATCCTTAATAATCTCAAACAAGGTATAACCCCATGGATTCCAGAAATTCTCCAAAACCTGACCATAGGTCTTCGCTTGCCAATTATCAAATATCGGCTTCATCGTCCAATCATTTAGCGGCATCGGTTCTACAAATACCTTGTCGCCAACCTCCATATAGGTGTATTCCGGCAATCGATTAAATAAATAGGCCGTATAAAAATACTTAGCACCAATCTCTTCAAATTGAACGGGATGTAACTTTTCGCCTTTTGTTAAAGCCAAGGCTTCCTCATGATAGATAGCGTTTGTTCCGTTATCTTGTAGCGTAGCAATCAAACCGAAGTCTTTCATCCGCAAGGAGAAAATCAAGGTATTGATTTCATCACGATATAGGAAAGTGTCCTCCGCATTATCAACATGAAAAACCTCAATGGTAAATGGATTTTTATGTTCAAACTCCATCGGGATTACCATAGATTGCAACATGGCATGCAGGTTCCTGAATTTCTGAACCAAGGCTTGCGAGAAGTTCAGCTCCTCACCGGTCATTACCGCATGACGGATACCCGCCTGTATCTCGTTAAAAACTACCCCATAGAGTATCTTTCCAATCCATTGGAACAAAACTTCCTGTTCCAATTCACGAACAGCTTCATAGCCCTTCTCTACAGCATGCTCGACTAAACCATCCACCGCTGCGACAGCCGCGGCAGCCCTTGTCGAACAGGGAAGCTGCAACTTTTTGTAGGTACTAAAGCTCTCGTCTAGCATCTTGAAAGGCTTCTCCTCCAGATCAAAAGCACGCATCATCCACATCGGAAACACCTGAATCTGCTCATCCTCAGACTGCAATGTCTCCCCTGTCAAGAAACAGGTTTTGTTATCAAACTTAAAATCTAAAAAGGGATTGTAGAGTTTTGTTGCCATAGCCCGCAAAGTTAATAGAAATGATTATTGGAAAGGTATAGGAAAAAACATATTACGGTCGAATGACCTTAAAATTCGGAGATTAAAAGATAAAATTACGAATTGGAAATGATATCTCTTTCCCTCGATTGTATATCATAAAATGCCCCCCATCCTTAATTTTTATATCCCAAACTACATTGTTAATTGGAAAAATTCGATCCTTTTCCCCATGAATGTGTAAACAATTAGTAGGACTATAGACGCTTTCCCAATGCATAATTTGATTCGTTGCCCATTTTAAGAAATCAGGAGCTGTATCCTGGATAATAACATCCAATAAGGCGCCTTCTTCTTTTGTCTTCACCCCAAACGCCCAATGTATCGCTTTCCTAGCCATCATCCCTGAAGGCTTTCTTGGCATTAACTTATATAGTGAAAACAATCTAGCAAGTTTTATGAAAGCGGGAATCTCAAATTTATTTTTCACGGAAGATACAAGAATCATTTTTTCGAAATCATAGTACTTAGCGAGTTCTGAAATACATAAACCTCCAAATGATACCCCTAAGACCAGCGCGCCTTGTTTTGGAATTTGGTGATATTCAGCTAAACGAAATAGATAGCTTTCCAAGCTTTCAGAAGCTCTAGGTTTCAACCATTCAATATGTACAGGCTGAAATCCAGACAAATCAAGATTCGAAAAGACTCGATAGTCCGCACCTAAGCCGGAGAACAGATAAATGGTTTTCATTATCTCAAGTTAATGAATCTATCCAATAACCGCCTTAAAATTTTCCAACAATAAGGAAGCATTCACCATGGATCCATCCGTATTCCTCAGCCCCTTCAGCTCCGAAGTCTTCCCTTTCTCCAAAAGACTCTTCATCTCCTTCTCTTCCAGGAATACACCGTGCAGCGTTCTCCATATCTTAAAATCACAGCCTCTGGCGTAATGGTCACATTGTGCCACCTTATCATATAATTGCACCTGACCCGCCGAACACTTCGGACACTTAATCTTACCTTTTTGCTGTGGCTTCAATTCTTCATGAGCAATCGCTACCCGCAACTGCATCAACTCCGAAGTAATCTTCACCGTATAGTCTTTGATGTGCTTCATAAACACATCATAGCTCACCTTATTAGCGCGCATCTCTTCCAGCTTCTGCTCCCACTTTCCAGTCAACGTAACTTTCGCAATCGAACGATCTTTTACCAAGAAATAAACCGCCAATCCTTTTTCCGTCGGAATCAGCTTCTTCTTATCCCGCTTGATATAATCCCGTTGAAATAAAGTCTCTATAGTCGCTGCGCGAGTAGCCGGAGTTCCCAAACCGCAGTCCTTCATCGCCTGACGCATCTCATCGTCTTCAATCTCCTTACCCGAGGTTTCCATGGCTTTCAGCAAAGACGCCTCCGTATGGATTGGCCTTGCTTTCGTGAAACGCTCCCCCAACTCCAACGTCAATATCTCCAACAATTCCTCCGCCGTCAGCTTCGGTAATTGCGCATTCTCATTATCCTGATCATCCGTATTTTTATCCTCATCGGGCGTATCAATCTGATCAGCCGATAGTCGCCATCCATATTGGCGAATAACAGTACCTTTTGCAATCAATTCTACGCCGGCAGCATCGATGGTCACCGTCGTAATATCTTTCAAGCAGACCTCCGAAAAACTCTCCACCATCCGCTTGGCAATCATATTATAGATGTTCTGCTGATCCATAGGCATAGGCCCCGGTTTCTCATCCGTAACCAAGAGGGCATGGTGATCTGTTACCTTCTTATCATCCACAGAGCGCTTGTTCAGCTTAGCTCCGATCAAATTCTTAGAGATTAGTGCAATGCTCTCCTGCGCGGTATCTGCTAGATGCTGGAATAACTCGTCGATCTTCTCAAAAACGTCCTCACCGATATAGCGAGAACCCGTACGCGGATAAGTAATCATCTTCTTCTCATATAGGGTCTGTGCGATGCTTAGGGTCTGATCCGCAGAATAGCCCCACTTCTTATTCGCATCCTGTTGCAAGGAAGTCAAATCGAAAAGTAAGGGTGGCTGTTCTTTGGTCTCCTTCGCTTCCACATTCACAACCTTCGCATTGCTACCCACCTGAATCTTCGCAATGGTCTCTTCCGCTACATCCTTCTTGTCGATCTTGTTAGAAGTCGCCTTAAATTGTATGCCCTCCTTCTCGAAGCCCGCCTGTATTTTATAAAAAGCTTGCGGCTTAAAATCCTTATTCTCCAAATATCGAGAACAGATCATCGCCAAAGTAGGCGTCTGCACCCGACCGAGAGAGAGCAGTCCCTTATTGCCGGCGGCTAAGGTCAATGCTTGCGTAGCGTTGATACCGATCAACCAATCCGATTCCGAGCGCGAACGAGCCGACATATAAAGGCTGTCATACTCAGTGCCCTCCTTCAGGTTGGCAAATCCTTCCTTAATAGCCTTATCCGTTTGGGAGGAAATCCACAAACGCTTGAACGGTATATTCGATTTTAAATAATAGTAGATGTTGCGAAAGATCAATTCCCCTTCGCGCCCGGCATCCGTCGCCACAATAATCTCTTCCGCCTGCTCTAATAACCACTTGATGGTGTTCAGCTGCTTCAAAGCACCCGCATCATCCATCTGCTTCCCATCCTTACGGACCTTCTTCACCTCCAATGCAAACTGCGCCGGAATAATCGGCAGATTCTTCATCGACCAATTGTGAAATCCATAAGCCTGCGGAGTACACAACTGCACCAAATGCCCAAAAGCATAGGTAAAAGCATACCCATTACCGGCAATATATCCATCTTTAACCTCCTTGGCGCCCATAACTCTTGCCAAATCACGCGCAACGGAGGGTTTCTCTGCTATTACTACTTTCATTTTACTGTAGAAACTTTTGGTAGTAGTTAGTAGTTAGTATTTAGTATTAAGACCCTAAACTTCAATTCAAAGCTCGCTAATAGAATTAATAAAGAGGAATTTTAAGAGGCTATGATTTATGAACCCCTCAGTAATAGAAATAAAATCTACCCCTATGTACTGTCTGATAAATCCTAATCAACTTCGGGTCTTACAAATAAATTCTTAAAAAGTATAGCCCACCATAGATCTAATTAATATCCACTTAATTCTAACGAAATAGTAGCCACCATAGGTCTAACTACTAAATACTAACTACTAAATACTAATCTAATGAGGCTATAGAAATCCCTTTGATCTTCCTATATAAGTCTACGGCGTAGACATCCGTCATGCCGGATACGAAGTCGAGTACGGCTCTGATTTTCGAGTAGGTATCCTCTTTTTCGGAGTGGAACTGCTCTGGCATCATCGCCACCAACTTTTTATCGAACATGGATTTATTTGTTTTAAGGTAAGCGGGAACAAACTCTTCTAAAAGAGCGTTCATCACTTTAAAACCTGCTATTTCAATTTGTACTACGGTTGGCGCATTGTAAATACGCTTGACCGAGATATCAGATATCTTCTGCATATGCGCGACGATATCTGGATTTAGGGCGTCCATCAATGCTTTGTCGAAGGTGCCGGCAAGGAAATCTTCCTCGCGGTCGACAAATACTTGCGCACAGCCGTTAATGAGTGTATTGATTGCTTTTGCCCGCAATAGGGATACCTTGCTGGCCGTATCGGCTAGACTATCCAAACGCGCACGCAGATCTTCGCCAGCACATAATGGCAACAAGAGTTCTTCAACTTCCTGATAAGCTAAAATCTTCAGATGGTGTGCATCCTCCAAATCAATGATATTATAACAGATATCATCTGCCGCTTCTACCAGATAGACCAGAGGATGGCGCATATAGCCTTTCGGGTTCTGCGGATCCTTGGCAATGCCAAGCTCAGCCGCGATCTGCTCGAAAGCTGCTTTCTCTGAATCGAAGAAACCATACTTTTTGCGGTGATGCGAACCTTTGACATGGCCATCAATAGCTGCACATGGATACTTTACGATGGAAGCAAGGCTAGTATATGTCAATGCGAAACCTTTCGGATCTTTCCCGTTGAAGGCATGTGTCAAAATACGCAGGGCATTGGCATTCCCTTCAAAATGTGTCAGGTCTGCCCACTGCTCTTTAGAAACCATTTCCTGATATTTTACGCCTTTACCGTCGGTAAAAAACGTAGAAATCGCCGCCTCGCCGGAGTGACCGAAGGCAGGGTTGCCCAAGTCGTGCGATAGACAGGCTGCCGAAATAATATTCCCAACCTCTTGTAAGAATGGTGCTTCCTGATCAATGTTCGGGTGTTTCTTCTTCAACAGATTATAAACCAAACGACCAAGCGAGCGCCCAACCGAAGCAACCTCCAAACTATGGGTCAATCGGTTATGAACGAACACCACGCCAGGAAGCGGAAAAACCTGGGTTTTATTTTGTAAACGACGAAAAGGTGAGGAAAAGATTAGGCGATCGTAATCGCGTTGAAATTCCGAACGGGCGTCAAAATGTTCGCTTGGCTCCCGATGCTCATATCCCCAGCGCTTTGCCGATATTAACTGATTCCAATTCATTAAAAATATCAGATTTTGCTAGGCAAATATACATTTTAAAAACGGGAGCTTAGGACAGATCACCCCTTTTTTGATAAATCATCCCCACAGATAAATTCAAAAAATACAGCCCTTGCATTAGGATAAGAACAAAAAATGAAATACTATAAAAGCCCTCCACGCGCATGAACATCTCACCTAACTGCTTCACCTGTTGGGCATTTTCCTTCAGCTCTTCAAAGCGCATGACAAAACGATTGGACAGCGCATTCCAGGTATAGAAATTAAGTGCCAAGCAAACAAAACAGATGAAATGCATAATCGACCAACGGTGGGAATAGAGCAGATGCTCCGTATAGCGATAAAGCACACTGAACAAAACTGCAAAGAAGGCAAGCGCAAAAACCGTTTCCTTCAACGGAACTGCGAGCACCCAGCCCACCCGCGGCTCAATAATAAAGGATGAATCCGGCGCGACGGAAAAAAAGCCAATCAGCAGTAAGAGAATGGCTATCGTGATGAAATAAGTATATATGGGTTTCATTACGCTTATTTTCCATTAATTTACAAAATACAGCGCGAATGCTCAAGTTTTTCTTTTGGCTAAGCATCGCTTAATTGCTATCTTTAGAGATAGAAATGCATCCTACAATGACTGTTTATAAACTCCCCGAGAAAAAAGATTTTGAAAGCCGTATACAAGGTAAGAACACCCATCTGATAACGCTTACCAACCGGGCAGGCATGCAGGTAGCCCTTACGGACTACGGCGCCCGATTGGTAAGTGCTTTGGTGCCCGACAAGTTCGGTAACCTGATTGATGTCGTACTAGGTTTCTCGAGTATCAATGGCTATCTGAAAGCGCAAGAACCTTATCACGGTGCTACCATAGGCCGCTTTTGTAACAGAATTGCGAATGGGAAGTTCACACTGAATGAGCAAGAATATACCTTGGCAAAGAATAATGGCAACAATTGCTTGCACGGTGGCCCGGAAGGCTTCCACAACCGCGTATGGGATCGACAGGTGAGCTTCAACAAGGTGGTCGATTTTTATTACACCTCTCCAGATGGTGAAGAAGGTTTTCCAGGAGAGCTCAAGACTACCGTTTCGTATGAGTTGACCAATGAAAATGAGATAGTAATCCATTTCAGAGCATCTACTGATGCCCCTACAATCATCAACTTTACCAATCATGCCTTTTTCAACCTGAATGGTGAAGGTAATGGCGATGTCCTGAACCATGAAATATTCATCAATTCGGAAGAGTTTGTTCCTATTGATGAGAACCAAGTTCCTACGGGCGAGATATTCCCTGTGGAAGGCACTGCATTGGATTTTAGACAACCCAAAAAAATTGTTGATTATATCGATAGTAAGGAAGCGCAGTTGAAGAATGCGGGCGGCTTTGACCATACCTTCGTCAACAATCAACCTCCAACGATTGCCGTTGCGTCTGCATATTCCAAAGAAAGTGGTGTACTATTAGAAGTATTTACAACGGAGCCGGGGATACATCTCTACGCGGGCAATTTCTTAGCTGACGATGAAGGAAAATCAGGACATAAATATTTAAGATATGGTGGGCTTTGTTTCGAAGCGCAACATTATCCGGATAGCCCAAACCATGCAAACTTCCCTTCTGTAGTCCTACAGCCAGGAAAAGAATACCAAAGCACGATTAAATATAAATTCAGCATAAAAAAGGAGGTTTAAAAACCTCCTTTGTATCTATATTCTTTCTAAAAAAGCTTTCAATTCATTTTTAGATTTTATTCTCACGAAATCACCATCTTTAAATTGCTGTTCAGACAATCGGAGTCTTTCACTCATTTCTTGGCCGAAAGATAACTCTTCTTCAGAAACAGGAGTTAAAAGGTAAGCTTGCTTTTTCCCTCGTTTAATAATTATCTGTTGCCCAAGATCCGCTAGCTCAAAAAATTCCTTCTGATTTTTTTTAAACTTTTTACTCGATGTCTCAACTATTCCCATTACGATTTTCAATTAGAATCAAAAATAAGAATAAATTATCACTATCAGATTATCAAGCTGTTAAGCTTTCAGCAAATCCTCTAAAGCCTGATGAACCTTCTCAAAACCAAAGGACTGCTTCACTTCCGAAAACATTCTTTCGATCTGATCATTGCAGAGATTGCCGATACTACCTTCATGTGTATGTTGCACCTCTTTTGAAGGATTAAAATTTCCCTCTTCAATGGCTAAGCCAATATTCTTATATGCCTCGCGGAACGGTACGCCTTTTAGCACCTCGTTGTTTACTACCTCTACACTGAACAGGTAATCGTATTTTGGGTCATCCAAGATGTTATCCTTGATCGTAATATTCTGTAGCATGTAGGTTGCAATCGCTAAGCAATCGTTTAATGATTGGAATGCCGGGAAAAGATTTTCCTTCAACAACTGCAAGTCACGGTGATAGCCAACCGGTAGGTTCGTCGTCATCATAGCAATTTCGTTTGGCAATGCCTGAATTTTATTGCAGCGAGAACGAATCAATTCGAAAACATCCGGGTTCTTCTTATGCGGCATAATGCTGGATCCCGTAGTTAGATGTGCCGGGAAGGAAATAAAGCCAAAGTTTTGATTGATGAATAAGGTGACATCCATGGCAAACTTCGCTAATGTCGCTGCAATGGAACTCATCGCCTGCGCTAATATCCTTTCCGTCTTGCCACGTCCCATTTGTGCATAGACCACATTGTAGTTCAAATCCTCGAATCCTAATAATTGGGTCGTCATGGTACGGTTCAACGGAAACGAAGAGCCATAGCCCGCCGCTGAGCCCAGCGGATTTTTATTGCACACTGCCCAAGCAGCCTTCAACAATTGCAAATCGTCTACTAAACTCTCCGCATAAGCCCCAAACCATAATCCAAAAGATGACGGCATGGCAATCTGCAGGTGCGTATATCCTGGCATTAGAACCGACTTATATTGATTGCTCAAGCTTATTAATTGCTCAAACAAAACTTCTGTATTCTTAAAGATACTCTCGATTTCTGAACGGAAATACAGCTTAAGGTCTACTAAAACCTGATCATTTCTCGATCTGCCGGAGTGAATTTTCTTCCCCGCCTCACCGATGCGCTGCGTCAGCATCATCTCCACTTGCGAGTGAACATCCTCTACCGAATCCTCGATCTGAAATTTAGCATCCAATACCTCCTGGTAGATGTTTTTCAGCTCCTTCTGTACCGCAACAAGATCCTCCTCGCTCATCAAACCAATGCTAGCAAGCATCTGTGTATGCGCTAATGAACCCAAAACATCAGCACCCGCAAGCTGCAAGTCCATCTCACGATCGCGCCCAACGGTAAAGGATTCTACAAAAGAATCCACATCAATATTTTTTTGCCAAATCTTCATGATCAATATTTTGTGAAACAAAAATACCAATTAAACAGACAAAAACAGGTAGTTTTTCGCATTGTTTTTCAATTAATCAACTACACTTGCGTTCGCTAACATATCCCGTTCAGCTATTCAAAAACGCCGTTTTTTAATCTAAAAACAACAAAAACTTAATAACATTAAGCATGGAATTCTCATAAAATCTACTAATCAAATAGAGTTAAAAATTGTTAAACTAAATTAAGTAACCACTTACTTTTTTTTAAAAAACATCTTGTAGGGTCTGAATTAAAGCCCTATGTTTGTGATGTAAAGGGGAATGAAAAAAAACAATTAGTGAGTAGCAACTCACGTTAATAACCACCTAGAAATACTAAACATGATAGACCCAAAAAGTCTTAAAACTTGAAAAATATTATTCTATCCAATTATAAACTAATTTTGATTTGAAGACTTGTCACTATGCCCACGACAAGTCTTTTTTTATGCCCCCTTGCTACCTTCTTCTCCACACTCCCCTTTCAAACCCAATGTATACCCCAATCACAACCGCTCTGAAAGGGCTATGATTTGGTTATCGATAGGTTTTACTAAAAGCAAGACCTAATCCAGCTCCGCCCCACGACTATTCCAGCCTTGTCCATACGTTCTTTTTCCATCAAACTCCTCATAATATTGAACTGAGATAACAAAGCATCTTTTTAAAAATCCTTATATTTGTGTTATTGGAAACGTAATGAAACGTTTTCTCATTCAATGTCATTATGGGAACAGAAAGTAAAAGACAGCAACGATTTGCCGGCGTAATTCAGCAGGATTTAGCGGAGATGTTTCAGAGAGAGGGGAATTCGTGGGCTCCTGGTGCCTTTATTACCGTAACAAAAGTGCGTGTAACGCCTGACCTCTCCATTGCTCGCGTATTTCTAAGTTTTTTAAACACAAATACTGCGAAAGCTGATATTGAAAGCATTCGTTCAAAAACTAGCGAGATACGTTATAAACTTGGTGCGCGCATCAAAAATCAAGCGCGTATTGTTCCGCAGTTGGAGTTCTTCTTAGACGATACCAACGAGTACGTGGAACATATGGATAAAATATTTGAGGAAATCAGCAAAGAGCCTCGTCAACCGGAAGAATAGTTTAGCCTAACGCATGCCCTATTTATTGGATGAAGCACAATTGGCTTTTCCACATCCCCGCTTGGCGGATGAAGACGGATTATTAGCAATCGGAGGCGATTTATCGGCAGAGCGCTTGTTGCTAGCCTACCAAAACGGAATTTTTCCTTGGTATGACGAAGACACGCCCATTCTATGGTATTCGCCACATGAACGCTTTGTAATACATAAAGGAAAGTTGAAGATTTCCAAAAGCATGCGACAGGTGCTGCGATCTAAGCGGTTTAAGGTCACCTACAATCAAGCCTTCGAGCAGGTAATCGATCAATGTGCGAGGATTGCGCGCGAGGGCCAGCAAGGAACGTGGATCTTACCGGAGATGAAAGCCGCCTATATCTCGCTCCACAAGCATGGTTATGCACATAGTGTTGAGGTATGGGAACAAGGTCAGCTAGTAGGTGGCTTGTACGGTATTAAAGTTGGAAATGTTTTCGGCGGGGAAAGCATGTTTTCCAAAGTTTCCAATGCATCGAAGGTAGCCCTGATAAGCCTAGCGGAAGATTTTGGAATCTCCATGATCGACTGTCAGGTCCATTCAGTGCATTTGGAAAGCATGGGTGCGTGTTTAATTTCGCAGGAAGGGTTTTTAGCAATCATACAACAACAAGAAATCAAAGCTTATGACTTTCAGCGAGTACTTTAACCTTTCAGCAGATATTTGTTATGTCAATAGTTCGGGAGATGGTTTAATTCCCAAGCGCAGCTTGGAATGGCGAAGAACCTGGGAAGAGCAATTCTTCGCGGCGGATACGGATCTACGTAATCAGCAAACAGCTTTTCTGGAAACTGTAAAGGATACCATCGCTAGAGTTTTTCATGCCGCTGAACATACTGTCTATTTGACACCAAATTTCTCTTTCGGTTATTCTACGCTCATTGACTTATTGCCTAAGGATTATCGCTATCTGGCATTGGAGGGCGAGTATCCATCGATCCTCTACCCTATCATTTCGAGAAACTTAGCTTATAAAACCGTTAAGGTGGACGAACAGGTTGAAGAAAATATCCTGGAAGCAATTGCGGACTATAAGCCAAATGTTTTGTTGATCAGCATCGTACAATATGTCAGTGGATTAAAGATAGACCCGCGATTTTTTAGACGCTTGAAAGAGGAACACCCTGATATCTGGATTATTGCTGACGGTTCGCAATATTTGGGTACCGAGGATTTCGCATTCGATCGTTCAGGAATCGATGCCTTGTCTTGTAGCGGCTATAAGTGGCTATGTTCGGGTTTTGGAAACGGCTTTCTCTTGTTGCACCAAAAACTACAAGCGGCATTGGAGCTAGGGTTAAAAGATATACCCAGACCGACGACCGATTTCTGGAGCAATAAAAGTGTGCTGGATACTTTCTTTCAGCCAGGACATGTAGATACGGTGAGCCAGGGTACACTGAAAGAATCCTTGCTGCTATTTGAAGAATTAGGATTGGAGGCAATTGGCGAACACATAGCGACACTTTGCGATGAAGCTTATCGCTTACTTGCTGAGCGCGACCTGCTATTGCCAGAGATTGCACGTCGACCGCTTCGATCTGCTTTGATCAATATTCAGCTGGATCAATCGCTCTATCCAAAACTTATGACAGAGGGCATAAAATGCTTCCCACGTGGAACAGGCATTCGAATTGGGCTACATTTATACAATGAGCTCGAAGATATACACAGATTAATAGCTACTATAGATAAATTGAGATGAATTTTAAGATAGGCGATTTAGTGCGGTTTGTAGACGAACCGATTGAAGGACATATTACCGCTTTTATGGCGAACGGCTTAGTCGGGGTAACCGACGATACAGGCTTTGAGATACCCGTTATGCAAGATAAGATTACTTTGGTTCATGGCAATATGCGCATGGAAGAAGATGAGGAACCGCAGCAAGTTAATACTACCGCGAAGTTTATCGAGAAAGGTATCTTCTTAGCACTGACCGGCGAGCAGAAAGAAGGCTTAGTGAAGTTTTTCATCGCTAATGAAACAAGCTATGAGCTTTTGGTTGCCGTTAAAGAGGTCAATGGCAATAAATGCACCGGTATTTACAACAATATTATTCCTGCACGCGAATACCATCAGATATATACTGCGAATTTCGCTAACATTCATAAATGGCCAAACCTGGAGTTTCAGATCTTGCGTACCTCTAGACGTCAGCACAACGAAGTGCCACCAATTGAGAAAACAATTAAGGTGAAGGCGTTAGACCTTATTAACTCTAAAGAACGGTCGGAAGTACTGCCGGATAAAGCTTGGTTATGGGAGTTGGATAAAATTGAAGAAAATATCGGCTTGGACAAATTGAAAGCACATTTTATTTCACACCGTCCAAAGTAACGAAGGATATAGTAAATTTTCTTATTATTTTCTTAAAACTCGTTTAGAGAAATATTTTTCCTTATTTTAGCAATTTACTATTGCCAAAATAATGCGAATATTAACCTGTCTCTCTATTTGTGCTTTACAAATAGTCCTCTTCACGTTTTCTACATTTGCTCAGACAGCGGATTCTATTACTTCAAGCTCGAACAGTGAAGATCTGTTGTTAAAAGAATCGAAAATACAAACGCAGCGCGATTCGACAGCACAGGCGGAACTATTGAAAGCCATAGCAGATATACGCGCGCGAGCTGCAGAGGCTGAGGCGGAACCGGCAACCGGCAGCCGAGCTAGAAAATCAGATTCCTTAAAGCGAGCGTCGCTGCTGTCCAAAATAAACAATTTAAGAAGTACAACGCCCGGCTATCCGGTGCAGTTGTATCAAGACACCCTATTTTCAATATATACGAGAATAGGCTCATTCGATGCCAAGGATCGCGCAGCTGCCATATCGCATAAAATCTATCAGCTATTTGATGCGCCCGATTTCAACCCGGACTTCTTAAACATCGTCGAGAACGAAGAGAGCTATGATATCGTGTATAATGGTGAAAACATCATTATCAGTGTTCGACTGCTGGATGCCCTTTGGGTAAACAAAAGCAGTAATGAACTCGCAGAATCATATATCGCTAAGATCAGAGAAAGCGTCGTTAAACAGCGCGAGGCACATAGCCTGCTCAATCTCGCAAAACGAATTGGTCTCGCCTTACTTGTTCTGCTCCTGATGACGGGTATGGTAATCCTGATCAACCGCTTTTTCAAATTTCTGGCAGGCAAGATAAGTGTTGGGAAAGATCGGGTGCTTTCTGCACGACGAATGCGCAAATTAAAAATCATCAAAGCTGAGCATATAGAACAGGCCATGTTGCGGATGAATACGATACTACGTGTCCTTATCTTGTTCCTCAGTATCTACCTAACCCTGCCTTTACTGTTCAGTATATTTCCGGAAACGGAGTCTTGGACGGGAATGCTATTAGGTTGGATTCTGAGCCCACTTAAAGCGGTTCTGCTTGCCATCATCGATTACCTTTCAAACTTGTTCCGCGTAGCGGTGATATTCTTGATCTTTAAGTATCTGGTAAAATTTACGCGCTATGTTTTTCATGAGTTGCAGCGTGGAAATATACATTTAAGTGGTTTTCATGCCGATTGGGCTTTGCCCACATTCAATATCCTGCGCTTTGTCCTTTATGCATTTATGATGGTATTGATCTTCCCTTATTTGCCCGGTTCAAGCTCACCGGCATTTCAAGGGGTTACCGTATTCATTGGTATACTCGTTTCCTTGGGATCATCCAACGCGATTGCCAATGTCGTAGCCGGCTTAGTCATTACCTACATGCGTCCCTTTCAGATTGGCGATCGCGTAAAGATTGGAGAAGCGGTTGGGGATGTTTTAGAGAAGTCCATGCTCGTAACCCGAATAAAGACCATCAAGAATGAGGAGATTACCGTCCCTAATTCTATGGTACTCTCCAGCACGACCGTCAATTATTCAAATCAATCGAAGAAAGAACAACCCGGATTGATTGTTCATTATAGTGTTACCATTGGCGATGATGTGCCTTGGCAGAAGGTATACACCTTATTGAAAGAGGCAGCATCTCAAACCATCCATATTGAAACACATCCCGAACCCTTCGTTTTGCAAACAAACTTAAATGACTTCAATATTTCCTATACCATCAATGCCTACACGAAACAGCCAAGCAAGCAGGCTTTAATCTACAGCAACCTATTAGAAAATATTCAGGAGGTCTTCCATCGCGAACAGATCGAGCTATTATCTCCAAGCTATCATGTGATGAATAAATTGTCTTGAACCTCTGGTTTAGAAGGAGAAGATTGTCTTGAACCTTTGGTTTCGAAGGAGAAGATTGTCTTGAACCAGGAAAGGAAGGATGCAAGGATTATCAGGATCGTTTTGAACGGGATATGGGTTTTGTCTTGAACCAGGAAAGGAAGGATGCAAGGATTGGCAGGATCACGTTGAAAGAAAAGAAGTGGCTGTTTCCCTTTCTTTCCTGATTCAAAGATACAATCTCCAATAAAAATGGCGCCTATACGGCGCCTTACTCTAATATCTGATGTCTAATATCTCATATCTAGACTAATATCTCATATCTAAACTACCCCTAGCCTTCCCCCTTCGTTCTTACACTCAAGGAAATCAATACAGCACCTACGAAGATTACTATCCATCCCCAGCTTAGGGTAACGGCTTTGGAAATCAACCCGTCGATAAGCTTCATGCCGAAGTAATTATTGATTTGAAAGTACACTGCTGCGAGCGCTAAGGCAAGCCAGGCTAGTAATGCGATACTTGAAATCTGGAAGGCTCTTAATTTTCGCATAAAGAAGAGGAGCACATTTAAGCCGAGGATACCCATGGTGATTAGAAATAGGGCGGTGTCGACTTGATATAGGTTCCAATCCTTCTTCAATGGAATGTTTAGAAATGGACAAAATATGGAGGATAGGAAAACAACGACGAATCCTATCAGTGCGAATGGTTTCAATAAAACTTTCATAAGTTAATTTTAAACAAATATGAGCATTTAATGCTTATTAACTACGAAAAATCTATGCGAATAAGTACGGTTTTTGGGCGTTTGGATGCCGTAATTGCTGAAAATCCTTAGTTTAAAACTGTGTTGTTCGTCATTTATTGTTATTCGCGTTTATGATTGTAATCACATTTTTTTAGAAAACATTTCAGAAGAGGCTTTATTTCAGTGTTTTAACATTTCTTTAACACTATTTATAATCGTTCTAAATTCACTGTATTGACAGATTTTTGACATTTAGCATGTTGTTTTAATCTACATTTGCATAACAAAATTATTGGCGAAATATTAGGCTTTGAAGAATTTAAAAGTTATAGCGTTTACCCATAAACATGTCGATCTAAAAGATTTGGGGAGTTTGGTTATATGCAATGAGGAGTTGGATAGCCGCCTTATTAACCTAAAAAACAGTTTAGACATCTCGGAAATATTTTACATCGGTACTTGTAACCGCGTAGAGTTTGTGTTCTATGGTGCGCATGAATTGAACGATGATTTTGTAGTACAGTTTCTAGACAAGATGAACTTCTGCGTTCCTGCTGAACGCATGCAATGCTACCTGGGTCAAGTCGACAGATATGAAGGCTTAGACGCTTTGAACCATTTGTTCCGCACATCATGTTCTCTGGAGAGCTTGGTCGTTGGGGAGAAAGAAATCTTAGCGCAGATTCGTCGTGCATACGACCGTTGTAGAGCTGCAGGCTTCACGGGCGACTTCCTTCGTTTAATGATGGATCGTTTAGTAAAAACAGCAAAAGAAGTTTATACCTATACCAATATCTCACGCAACCCAATTTCGGTTGTTTCTCTAGCATACCGCAAGCTTCGTGAGGTTAAATTATCAGAAAACCCAAGAATTCTGGTTATCGGTTCTGGTGAGACCAATCAAAATTTAGCGAAATACCTAAGAAAACATAAATACAGTAACTTTACCATCTTCAATAGAACAGTTGCCAACGCAGAACCTTTAGCAAAGGAATTGCAAGGGCAAGCTTATCCATTGAGCGAACTGAAGAACTATAAAAAAGGTTTCGATGTGATGATTACCTGTACAGGTGCGCCTGAAGCGATCATTAACGAAGAACTTTATACTTCATTGCTTAATGGTGAGGATGATAGAAAGGTAATTGTTGACTTAGCGGTTCCTAATGATATCGATGCGGCAGTTATTGCTAAATATCCTATTCAATACATCGAAGTAAGCAGTTTACAACAGATTGCAGAAAAGAATATCCAAGAGCGATATGATGAATTGGAAAATGCCGAGGAGATTATCGCACAGAACATTAAGGAGTTCTTACCTATATTGAAGCAACGTCGCGTTGAAGTCGCTATGAAACAAGTTCCTGAGAAAATCAAGGAAATACGTTCGATGGCGATGACCGAAGTGTTCGCGAATGAGGTAGAACAGCTTGATCCTCAGGCTCGTGAGATTCTGAATAAAGTCATTAATTACATGGAGAAAAAATATATCAAAGTACCTATGGTAATGGCGAAAGAGATTCTAGTGAAATCTGCAGAATCAGAGAGCAATTAGTCTTAAAATTTCATAAATTATTCGGTAATCTGACATTAAAAGGGCGGAACTAATTCCCTATTTCCTTAACTTTGCAACCGAATCATTCATTTGTAAATCTTTGAACGTGAATAGAAAACTTACCATCGGTACACGAGGCAGTGAATTGGCATTATGGCAAGCTAACTTTGTGAAGGATCGATTAGCAGAGATTGGTGTTGAAGCCGAACTTAAAATTATTAAAACCCAAGGCGATATCATCCAACATTTACGTTTGGATAAGCTGGAAGGAAAGGGATTCTTTACCAAAGAATTGGAAGAAGAGTTGCTATCTGGACAAATTGATCTAGCTGTGCATTCACATAAAGACCTTCCTACAGTAAATCCTCCGGGATTGATTATCGCAGCGGTATCAGACCGTGAGGATCCTTCGGAAGTACTGATTATTCATAAAGACTGTGTGGATATCAGCAAGCGCCTTTCGGTAAAGCATGCGGCAACCATCGGTACCTCTTCTAATCGTCGTAAAGCACAATTACTTTCTATCCGTCCGGATCTGGAGTTCGACGACTTACGTGGGAACTTACAAACACGCGTTCAGAAATTAAGAGATGAGAAATATGATGCGATTATGTTGGCGAAGGCTGGCGTAAGCCGTATCAACATGGATCTTTCCGATTTTCATATTGAGGAGTTATCTCCGATTATGTTAGTCCCTGCACCTGCGCAAGGGGTGTTGGCTATTCAGATCCGTGAAGATGATAAGGAACTTTTCGATGTTCTTCAAGGCATCAATGATGCAGATGTCGCGGAAACAATCGCCGTTGAGCGTAAGGTATTGAACCTGTTTGATGCCGGATGCCATGCGCCACTAGGTAGCTACTGCCGTAAAGTCGATGGAAAATTCCAATCTTGGACTTCCATTGCGGATGATAACGAAGACTTCCCGGATCGCGTATTCTTAGAAGCAGAAACTTCGGAAGGTATGGCCGAGAAGATCTTTTCGAAATACAGCAAGGATAGAAAGTTGCCTTCCTCAATTTTCATTACACGCGATTTGGATGAGAACTCCTACTTAGCGCGATCTTTAAAGAAACATAATATCGCGGTTGACGATCGTTCATTGATCCGTATCTTCCCTACCATCAATAAGCTGGATTCATTTATCTTGAAGCGTGCAGACTGGATTTTCTTCAACAGTAGAAATGCCATTGAGCACTTCTTCAAATTAGAACCTCTAATTTTGAAGAAGACAAAGATTGCAGTTTTAGGGAGAGGATCTGAAGAGACGCTACGGAAGTTCAATAGAACGGCTGATTTCACTGGCGACCACCTTGGTATCAATACGGAAGGTATCGGTTCGGAGTTTGCGAAATTGGTAGATGGGCAGACGGTTCTATTCCCTCGTGCCGAAGGCTCTTTACAGACAATCCGCAAGGCATTGACCGAGAATACCAAGATTATCGATATGCCGATCTATGAGACGGTCATTGAAGAAGAGGTGGACAAGAGCAATGCTGATGTATTGATCTTTACAAGCCCTAGCAATGTGGAGGCTTATTTCCGTGAGAACTTGGTTGATCCGGGGCAGAAAATCATCTGTATCGGAAACAGCACTGCCAAAGTGATCAGCGAAATGGGATTAAAATATACCCTTCCATATTCCCCAGATGAGATTGGATTAGCAGAAGCTATATTTGGATTAGACTATTAAAAACAATATATAAGGGGGCATGCCCCCTTTCATTTTAAATAATTATCATGATACACCGTCCTAGAAGAAACAGAAAATCAGCAGTTGTGAGAGATATGATTCAAGAGAATCACTTGTTTGCTGCTAATTTGATTTTCCCCTTGTTTATTGTAGATGGAGAAAACCAAAAGGTTGAAGTATCCTCCATGCCTGGTATTTACCGTTATTCTGTTGACAACCTTCTGCGTGAGGTTGAAAGCTGTATGAATATCGGGTTGAAGGCATTCGACCTATTCCCGGCTGTTGAGGAGTCTTTAAAAGATAAATATGCTACGGAGAGCTACCGTAAGGGCACCTTATATTTACGTGCAATAGAAGCCGTAAAACAGCGCTTTCCGGAGGCTTGTGTAGTTACTGATGTGGCTATGGATCCGTACAGTTCCGACGGTCATGATGGAATCGTAGAGAATGGTGAAATCTTGAATGATGAAACCTTAGAGGTATTAGGAAAGATGGCGTTAGCACATGCTGAGTCGGGGGCTGATATTATCGCGCCTTCGGACATGATGGATGGCCGTATTGGTTATTTACGTGATGTTTTGGATACGAATGGATTCACAAATGTTTCACTGATGTCTTATACAGCGAAATACGCATCGGCATATTACGGTCCTTTCCGCGACGCCTTGGGTTCGGCTCCGAAAAAAGGCGATAAGAAAACTTATCAAATGAATCCGGCAAATAGCCGCGAGGCACTAATTGAAGCGCAATTGGATATGGAAGAAGGTGCAGACTTCTTAATGGTGAAGCCTGGTCTTCCATACTTAGATGTGATTAAATTACTTCACGACAACTTTGATTTACCGATTGCTGCGTATAACGTTTCTGGTGAATATGCTATGTTAAAGGCTGCTATCGCTAACGAATGGTTGAGTGAGCAGGTTATTTTGGAGACGCTATTGAGCTTTAAACGCGCGGGAGCAACTTCTATCCTGACCTATCATGCGAAGGAAGTGATCGAAAAAGGCTGGGTGAAATAGCTGATAAATCAATTAAATGGCTATTTTTGTAGGGCTTACAAATTAGCCTACTATCATTCTTTTGAATACAATGGAACATACTAAAATTAAAGACTTATTAAAATCGGAAGAATTCGGAAAAGAAGTAATCGTAAAGGGTTGGGTTCGTACTTTCCGTAATAATCAATTTATTGCTATCAACGATGGTTCGACCATCAATAATATACAGGCTGTTGTTGACTTTGAGAATACAGCAGATGAGATCTTAAAACGTATTACTACTGGTGCGGCAGTACGTGTGAAAGGCACTTTGGTAGAGTCGCAAGGAAAGGGACAGCGCGTAGAGGTAAAAACTACGGAAGTTTCTATTATTGGGGATTCTGATCCTGAGAAATATCCTTTGCAACCGAAAAAACATAGCTTGGAGTTCTTACGTGAGATTGCGCACCTACGCTTCCGCACAGGAACGTTCAATGCGGTTTTTAAAGTTCGTAATGCGCTTGCATTCGCTGTGCACAAATTCTTCAACGAAAGAGATTTCGTTTATATGCATACGCCTATTATTACGGGTTCGGATGCTGAAGGTGCTGGCGAAATGTTCCAAGTGACTACCTTAGACTTGAATAATCCTCCGCGCACAGAGTCTGGAGCGATAGACTTTAAAGAAGATTTCTTCGGTAAAGCAACTAACTTAACCGTATCTGGCCAGTTAGAGGGAGAATTAGCGGCTATGGCCTTTGGTAATATCTATACTTTCGGTCCTACATTCCGTGCGGAGAACTCGAATACGACACGTCACTTAGCGGAATTCTGGATGATTGAGCCGGAGATGGCTTTCTACGAGTTGGAAGATAATATGGATTTGGCGGAAGACTTATTGAAATATGTGATCCGTTATGCCCTTGACACTTGCCCGGAGGAGATTGAATTCTTGAAGAACCGTTTGTTGGAAGAAGAGAAATCAAAACCTCAAGCAGAACGTTCTGAATTAAACTTAGTAGAGAAGTTAAACTTCGTAATCGGCAATGACTTCGAACGCGTAACTTATACGGAAGCGGTAGAGATCTTGCAGAAGAGCAAGCCAAATCAAAAGAAACAATTTAAATACTTGATTGAAGGATGGGGAGCAGACTTACAGTCTGAGCACGAGCGTTATTTGGTGGAAAAACACTTTAAGAAGCCGGTAATTCTTACAGACTATCCTAGAGAGATTAAGTCTTTCTATATGAAACAGAATCCGGTAGATGCGGAAGGTAGAAATACTGTTCGTGCGATGGATATCTTGTTCCCGGGTATTGGTGAGATGGTTGGAGGTTCACAACGTGAGGAAAACCTAGAAAAACTAATTACCAGAATGGGCGAAGTTGGTATTCCAACGGAAGAGATGGAATGGTTCCTAGATACACGTCGCTTTGGTTCAGTACCACACTCTGGTTTTGGAGTCGGCTTTGAACGCTTAGTATTATTTACTACAGGAATGACGAACATACGGGATGTAATTCCTTTCCCAAGAACACCTAATAATGCGGAGTTTTAAACCGCATTGCATATAAACACAAAAACCGTCAAAACAAACTAATTTTGACGGTTTTTGTTTATCCTAAGAAACACATTACGATTAGACATGGCTATGCTAGTAAAAATATACAACGACAACCCGAATCCTAAATCTATTGATCAGGCGGTAGAAATCCTGCGCAAAGGTGGGGTAATCATCTATCCTACGGATACAGTTTATGGTATGGGATGCGATATTACGAATCAGAAGGCAATTGAAAGGGTTTGTGCTATCCGCGGTTTAAAGCCAGACAAGTCTAACCTTTCATTTATCTGTTATGACCTAACGGATATCTCTCAATACACGAAGCCTTTTGACACGACGGTGTTCCGGGTGTTGAAGAAAGCTCTTCCTGGCCCATTTACCTTTATTTTCAATGCGAGTTCACAGGTTCCGAAACTATTGAGCTCGAAGAAAAAGACGGTAGGTATTCGTGTTCCCGATAATAATATCGTGAGGGATATCGTGAAAGCTTTAGGTAATCCTATCGTAACGACATCCATCCACGATGAAGACGAAATCATCGAGTACTCCACTGATCCCGAATTGATCTATGAGAAGTATCAGGAGAAAGTAGATCTTGTTATTGATGGCGGATATGGTGACAACGTTGCATCCACGGTTGTTGATGTGACTTCCGGCGAATTTGAGATTATCAGGGAAGGAAAAGGCGACTTGGACTTATATTTATAGTCCCTGCTCCTCTACCCTGTTCTTTATAGCGGCGTTGAAGGCCTCGAAGCCGGCTAATGTGTTTCCATGTATCATTTTTTTCAGGAATGGCACAAGGATACCCGAGAATATCTCGCCTTGTATTAGTCTAGTTTGCTCCGCCGAAATTTCCTCGAGGAAAAAATAATGTTCACCATCGAAGATACCACTGATACCTAACCTACCCTTCCAACGCAATTCTTTATCTTTGTCGATTTTCAAGAAAATAGGATTCATCTTGATGGAAGTGCCTCCGGGTTGTTGCAAAAGAACCTTCGTTCTTTTCCCTACAATTGGAGTTCCCTCAAATTCGCGAACGCTGGGGCTCCATTCCGGATATGCTTTAAAATTGCTCAATACATCCCAAACAGCTGCTGCTGGCGCATTAATCATCACCTGAGTTTCTAGTATTTCTTTCATACTCCAAAGGTAGTGGCAGAAACTCCAAAGCCACTTGACATTTATCAAGAAGATTTTTTTGTAAATTAAAGCTGGATAATCAATATGAGATCTCTATGGAGGATAACATTCTACAGAAAGTAACATCGGCATTCTCAGCTTTATCGTGCATCGAAGGTATAGTCCTCGGAGGTTCTAGAGCAACAGCAAGCTTTAACCAAGACTCTGATATTGACATTGGTTTGTATTACAAACCTCACTGTCTTGATTATGATGAGCTGAATAGTATAGCGAAATCCCTAGATGATCAACATCGGAATCATTTAATAGGAAAGGAAGGCGATTGGGGGCAATGGGTAAATTTTGGAGGGTGGTTGCAGATAGATGGAAAGGCGGTAGATCTTATTTTTAGAGATTTAGGGCGGGTAGAAAATGTTATCGATCAGACTAATGCTGGTATATTTTCTAACAATTACCATTTAGGACATCCACACGCCTACCTCAGTTTTATGTATCGTGGGGAATTGGCAGCGAGTAAAATACAATATGCCAAAGACCATAGCTTTCGAGATCTTAAAGCATTAGCACAGCAGTATCCGGACAATCTACAGGCTTCGGTAATACAATTCTACTTATTCGAAGCCGACTTTTCCTTGATGCTTGCTAAGAAGGCTATTTCCTCAGCGGATCGGTATTATCTCAGTGGACATATCTTCAGGATGGTATCTGCATTAAATCAAGTCATTTTCGCTAAGAATAAAGTGTACTTTTTAAACGAAAAAAAAGCGATTCAACGTATTGATCGCTTTGAGTTCGCTCCAAGTAAGTATGAAGAACGGATTAATGAAATATTTGGAAGATTATATGAGCAGGACAGTCCAAGTATCGGCATGTTAGAGGTCTTGTTAGCCGATGTGCAGAATTTAATCTCTTTCTATTAGGGTTTTGACTATTAGCCCTTACTCCGTATCCTAGATAGCGTTTCAGGACTCATACCTAATACTGAAGCGATATACTGTAAAGGAACCTGATTGAACAGATCTTTTTGTTGCTCAAAATACTGCTGATATCGCTCCTCTGCGGATAGTGCAATGAAATTAAAAATACGTTGCTCTAAAGCCATAAAGCATTTGGCAATAAAACGTTTTTCTAATACATTCCAATCTGGAATCTCATTTTCTAATGTTAGGTAATCCTGCTTGTTTAGTGTCCAAAGAGTTACTGGTGTTAGAGCATCAATACTCCAGATAGCCTTCTGGTCAAAAAGAAAGGATGCCAAGTCAGTTATAAAATATCCGTTGCCACCAATCCATTGAGTAACTTCCTTATTTGGTGTCATCTTAAACACTCGACAATAGCCTGAACTTACAAAGCTTAACTTCTCACATTGCTTACCTTCCGACAAGAACATGGCATTCTTATCTAAATGTTCCTCTTTGAAGTTAGATAAGATTAAGTCGGCCTGATCATCCGACACTTCAAACATCTGAAATAAAGACTCCTTAAAGTTCATGTTTTATGGTTTGCACACCTAACTTTCGCTTCCGCTCATATATATAGGCTATATTGAATACTAATATAGCCAACATAATCATGGAAAAAGCGATAATCTGTTGTGTGTTGATTGGTTCATGATAATAAAAAACGGCTAAAAAGAAACTAATTATGGGGTTTAGATACATTAGAATCCCAACGACAGAAGAATCCAAGCCTTTCAAAGCAAAGATATTCATGAACAAAGGGATGATGGTATAACCAACGGCAATAATAAGTACAAGCCAATAAAACTCATTTGTTTTCACAGTAGCTGTATCTACAATACTTAATAGCGGCAAAAGAAGGAACATGCTGACCACGATGTGAATTGTCAAAGAAAAGAACTTATCAATTTGGAAGCTATTCTTTTGTAAGATTAGATAGAATGCATAAGACAATGCGATGATCATGCTGTAGAACAAGTCCATGAAATGTCCATAAGCTAAAATGACACAACTAAGGGCCGCCAAAACAACAGCTAACCATTGTCCGTTATTCAACTTCTCGTTCAAAAATATGCTGGCTAAAATAGTGGTTAGAATGGGGCAAATTAAGTATGCTAGCGACGTGGCATTGACGCTAATAGCGTTCATGACGTAGATAAAGGAAAACCAATTGAATGCAAGAAATACGGCTGAAGAAACAACATTGGCAATCAATTTCAATTGCCCTTTTCTATCTAGTGTTCTTATATAATGAATGCTAGCGAGTGTTTGCTTTCTCCTGAATAAGAAGCAAGCGATGACAATAGAAATTGCAGCAAAGATAACACGATGAATAAGGATGTCAAGCGCTCCGAACGCACTGAGGGGTTTTAGTACTAAGGCGAAAGTACCCCAAATAATAAACCCCAGCAATGCTGATGTATAGTACTTCATAGATAGAGAAAAACAGTATAAAAAGAACTAAAGGATAACGAATTCTTCGATCACTACCTGACCCACATATTCATTAACACGCCCTATTATCTGACGGCGCATAATGGCTAGCTCATTCTTGATAACTGCAGACTCTACTTTTACAAACAACTTTCTATCGCGAATATAAATTTGTTGGGTTCGGTTGGCGATGGCTGAGCCAATTAACTCAGGCCATGCAGATATAATAGAAGTTTCGTCGAATTTACGGCGCAGACGGTACACATCAAGTAACTTATCCACGGCTTGTTTAATCGTGATATCGTCACTTCGTCTAAATGCATCGTCGCTATATTTCGCCATGAACCTGTCCTCCTTCTACTTCAAAGATACGAATAGGTTTTTCAATTTCTTTAAAAATGCGCTCGATTCTTGAGGAATCCGTATCGGTTAAAAAAATCTGTCCGAACTCATCCTCCGAAACTAATTGCATCAGCTTCTTAGTCCGCTGATCATCAAGCTTATCAAAGATATCGTCCAGTAATAATAGCGGCTTGAAATGCTTTTTATTCTTTAAGAATGAGTACTGGGCAAGCTTTAGTGCAATTAAGAAAGACTTTTGTTGTCCCTGCGACCCAAATTTCTTTAATGGCATCCCTTCATGTATACTGAACAGTAAATCATCTTTATGGATTCCAACGGTTGTCCGCTCTAGCGCACGATCTTTATCAAGTTGAGAACTCAATAGTTGCAGAAAATCATTACTCAGCAATTGCGATTCATAGATGAGGCTCACCTGCTCTGAGTCGTCGGATAGAAACTGATAATACCGCTGAAACTCCGGAAGGAAAGCCTCCATAAACTCACGTCGTCTTTTAAAGATTCGCTCACCGCTCTCCACCAACTGCAGGTTAAGAACCTCCAACAATCCAACATCAAAGACACCGGTTTCACGAATGTTTTTCAACACTGTATTTCGTTGTAACAAGATTCTGTTGTAATTGATGAGATAGTCCAGATAATGGTTATCCGTTTGCGAGATGACGTTATCAATAAACTTACGACGCTCCTCACTGCCATCCATGATAATAAAAGAATCATTAGGCGATATCATCACCAAGGGGAATTGTCCGATATGATCTGCTAAGCGGCCATACTCTTTCTTATTCTTCTTAAATTGCTTCTTTTGGTTCCGCTTTAAACTACAGGAAACCTGATCGGCCATCAGCTCCCTATCGAACTCACCCTGCACCATAAACCAATCTTCCCCCTTCTTGATATGTTGAGAATCAATAGGATTGAAATAGGATTTACAAAGAGAAAGATAATGGATAGCATCTAACAAGTTAGTCTTCCCTGCACCGTTCTGCCCTGTGAAGGCATTGGTATCAGGAAGAAACTCTAATGTAGATTCCGTATAGTTTTTAAAGTTTAATACCGAAAGGTGTTTGAGCCACATAGCAACACAAAGATAGGCTTTTTATGTTGCTCTATCTTATTTTACCTCTTCAAAATCGATGAACTCACCCGCAGTAGCAGTACCTTTTTTCGGAGATTGCTTTGGCGGAGTAAACTCGACTTTTACTTTTCCATCATGACGCGTCTCACGTTGATTGTATTCTCTAAACGGATCGCCATAAGATTGTTGGAAGGGACCTTCGTTGGCATATTGTTGCTGTTTGTTCATCAAACGCTCTGTTAGCTTACGCATAAAGAACGGCATGAGCAGACGCATACCAAACTTAAAAAGGTAGTAAAATAAAATAATGGATATAAGGAAATAGATAAATGTCATTTTTAATGCTTTTTACCAAATTTAAAAAAATATTGGTTTCAAACTAAATTCTATTGTCAGGCAAATATCAGTTAACAAATTTTTACGATTTGCCTCTAGCCTCTTCAATCGCGTTAAATAACTCTTGAGGATGCTGTGAGCCAATTACATAAATGAGTCCATCGCGATCGGTTAACCATACGGCATCCTTGCCACCGGAATAAAAACGAATCTTCCCATTCTTGTGCAAGTTGTAGACCGGATTGTTGAAAATAAAGCTGGAATAACGTTTCTTCTCGACTTTAACGATAGAACTCAAATCAATCTTAACAACAGAGGTTGTCCATAAGCCGCTTAACAATACATGGGTGGGGAAAACCTTAGTTCTATAACTAATCATGTAAAGCATGATGATGGATACAATCAAAATACCACCACCAACGATGAAGAACAATTGCCGGGAAAGCATATGCTCTAAATTGATGTAGTAGGCAATGAAGCAGAACAAGGCGAGGATCAAACGAACACTGATCCATGTCATATCTCTACCTAAATATTGCTTCTCTTTAAAAAGTAATTGTTCCTCCATACTTCCTATTTGTACACTAAAGTAAGTACTTTCTTTGTATTTTCAGTCACTTTGTACCGATTATCTAGGCGATGGTTGATAATCCAAATAATCTCCCCATTTCCATTCAGCAATATTGGCACACGGTTCTTTTCGAAGCGATCTATTTTCTGCTGAATGAAAAAATCGCTCAGCTTCTTTCTCCCCTTCATACCTAAAGGCACAAAGACATCGCCCTCGCGCCAATTCCTGATCTCTAGTGGATAAATTAAGAGATCGGCATCCACATCCACCTGATGCTTTTCTTTATGGAGAAGATCAATACTCCCCTTCTTCAACTTCAATTTCGCATTCCCAAGATCCACAACCTTCATCCCCTTCTCGATCTTAATTTCTAGCTTTCCCACATCTCCTCTAGATCGAAGAATCAACTTATCGCGATCCAGTAACAGTTCATGGCTATTGGATTCAAACAGCTGCCCCATCCCTCTGTCAAAGCAATCCTGCAAATCGATCAGTATCTCTTTGTTGAAATTATAAGGTTTAAAAAGTTCAAACAAGAGGTAGCTATCATTTATATACGGCGCCAGTGATTCCATTGTTATGACAGTACGACTCTCTTCTTCCTGAAATACTTGCGCACGAATAGCCTCCACCTGTTTTTTTATAAAGTTATAGCTATCTTCAAAATGCTTGATATTCTGTATCATGATAGCTTCAAATTCGGGCTGTATTTCCTTAAACTTCGGGATTATCTCCAAGCGTACTTTATTCCTTGCATACTTAGTCGAAAAGTTGGACTGATCGTCCCGATACCTAACATTATACTCACCTACGGTTTTTTCCACCTCCTCAGCCGTTAAACAGAGTAGTGGTCGGACGATATCCTCACGTCGAGGCGATATACCTAGCAAACCTTGCAGGCCCGTAGAGCGCGTTAAATTCAACAGAGCAGTTTCAATATGGTCGTTCAGATGTTGGGCAATGCAGATAACGGTACATCCTTCCGCGGCCTTCAATTCCTCGAACCAAGCATAACGTAGCGTCCTTGCAGCCATTTGAATGGATTCCTTATGCTTTTTAGCATATTTCTCCGTATCGAAACGCTTTACAAAACACGGATACCCCAGTTCATCGGCGTACTGTCGAACCAGCGCCTCGTCCAGATCAGAATCTTCGCCTCGCAACTGGAAATTGCAATGTGCAATAATGCACTGATAACCCAAATCGTGAAATAAACAAGCCATCAACATGGAGTCTTTACCCCCGCTCACGGCCAATAGAACCTTGTCTGCCGTAGACAGCAGTTGCTTCTCTTTGATAAAGCTTTTTAACTTATTGATGGTAGCCATACATCAAAAATACGCAATCCATTTCTTGAGCACTAATTTCATCACGAAAATTGGTCTGCTTTTCGCTAATATCTACAATATGTTGATTTGTAGATTAAAATTTAGCCTTTAACAATTTTTTGCTAATTATTTATATATTTTTGCGCTTGTGAGGTACCTATTCATTCTTCTAACGCTTCTGTGCTGTATTTCCGGCTATGGACAAACAACACTTACACCTGCCCCTACCGGCAGCGAAATGCGTTTATTATCCTCTTCCAGCAGTAGATTCATCAATCAAAAAATCCTACGCAGTTATCATCCAGTCTACGAACATAAAGGGTCTACTCTTTCTGCCGATAGTGGAGATCTGTATAAGGACGATATCGGACGTGAATTCTTTGAAGCCCATGGCAATATTGTAATCACGCAAACTTCCGGATCAGTAATCTACGGCACCCACTTACATTACGACGCCGCCTCCCAGCAAGCCGTTTTGACTAAGAATGTACGTATGGTAGACGGGCAGACAACCCTTACTACGAATTACCTCACCTACAACATGCGCAGCCAACGCGGAACATACCGCAATGGTGGTCGTATTGAAGGGCAGGGCGACACCATCACTTCCCAAAACGCTTATTATTTCGAAACATCGAAAGATGCTTACTTCAACAACAAAGTCGTTGTGAGATCGCCCAACGTCATTATCTATACCGATACGATGCAGTATAACACCATGTATAGAGATGCTTTCTTCTTCGGGCCAACAAATATAAAAGGACGTAAAGGGGAAAACCTATACACCGAAAAAGGAACGTATAATACCGCTTTCGGGATTGCAAAATTCAACAAAAACAACCTTTATACCGAAGGTAGTCGCTTCTTAAAAGGCGATAGCTTGTTCTACGATCGAAACAGAGGGATTGGCGAAGCCTTCCGTAATGTAGTGTTTGTGGATACGCTTGATAAATTCTATTCGAACGGAGGCTATGGAAAATATATCGAAGCTGACCAGTCCATCCTCATGACAGACAAACCTCTTGTCAAATACGTCATTCAGAATGACACCACAAAACAGGCAGCAGACTCGTTAAGTACAGACAGCCTACAGGCCAATAAAAATCTATCGAAACGAGAAATCAGAAAGCTCGAAAAAGAAAAAGAGAAAGAGAAAGAACTCAAAGCGCAAGAAAAGCAGCTTACAGAAAAAGATATTAGCAGCACGACCGATTCTACAGAAAATAAGGCGGTTGCCCCGATCAAAGAACCTCCCAAAGTGGATACGGCCTATATGACCGCAGACACCCTCTATTCCAAAGTGATTTTTGTAAGGGATTATAAACCCTTAGACCTCAAACTCGACCGCAACGGCGGACAGATTGAGGAATCTACGGAAGTAAACTATGGCGATATGGACGACTCAACCTCGTTTGATGATTCTGACAGCCTTAGTATCGGCGAGCCGATTCTAGAAAAGACATTGGAAACCGCCGAGCCTAAAATTCTCAAAAAATCAGAAACGGTGAAACCCGTTACACCTGCGAAAAAAGCACCCGAAAAAGCCAAAGTGCCCGACTCCATGAATATTGAAGTCACCACAAAAGCCGACAGTGTTCTACGAAGGAAGGCTGAAATGCCAACAGGAACGGAACACGACGACCTACTGTCCGATGCACTGAAAACTGCTCAAACGGCGGATACCCTATTAAAGGACTCCACACAGATCTTTGCTGATACGGCGAGAACCCGTATCGTCCGAGCAAACTATAATGTTAGAGTATTCAAATCGGATTTACAAGCCGTGGCAGACTCCGTTTATTACGGCATGGTCGATTCCATGTTCCGCTTTATGGGCAAACCGATGATCTGGTCCGACGGATCGCAAATCTCAGCAGACACCATTTTTATGCAGATCAAAAACGGGAAGATGGATAATGCTTTGTTAAAACAGAATGCCTTTATGGTAAATGCTGTTCTAGACACGCTCAAGTTCAATCAGCTCAAGGGCAGAAAGATTACTGCATTCTTCGCTAATAATGCTATAGAGCGCCTCTTTGTCGATGGAAATGCTGAAAATCTAGTCTTCTCGACAAACGACAAGACCAATACCATCACAGAGATGTTCCACGACCGCAGCAGTCGGATTAAAATTACCATGGAAAACAATAAGATTATTGACTATGTTTCGATTCGAAAGATCGACCAGAAAATATATCCTTTTAAGCTAGTCACGCAGGAACTGGAAGTACTGCCTGGTTTCCAATGGAAACCCGAAGACCGGCCAAAGTCTGTCGAGGACATGTTAAATCGGAAGCGGGCTGGGCAATCCCTAATTTCTGAACCGGACGATGAAGATGAAGGCGATGAAAACACTGGGGAAATAAAAACGGAAGCAACAAAGTCCATAGACACTAAAAAAGCAGAACCGACCGAGAAAATATTAGAAGAAGCAACCGAAAATTAAAGGTTGCTTTTTATTTACCCAAATATCTTGAACCCCTACACACAAGATGTCAAAGAACACTATCTGCCAATTCCTCACGGTATGACAAGCTAATTATTCTACATACAATTATTCTCACATGGCTAATAACTGCATCTAAATCTATAGCTACATACTCGAAAAGAATAATTAACAAATTGATTTATTCTTGAAATCTATTTTAAAGAAAATGTGTACCTGTCTTTTTATCGATGCCTTCCAACGAATGTAACATTACGAGGCAAGAGCTTTGAAAGAAGTGACTTTCTCACCCTCCGCTTAGCCTTTTAAAAATTCAACTAGCTTGGCAATAGCCTGCGCGCGGTGGCTGATTCTGTTCTTCTCTTCCATGCTCATCTCAGCGAAGGTATGCTCATAACCGTGAGGAATAAAGATTGGATCATAGCCAAAACCTGCTGTCCCTATTCTTTCTTTAATGATATTTCCTTCTACCGTGCCTTCGAAAAAGTGCTGCTCGCCATTTAAGAAGAGCGAAATCACTGTTTTAAAGCGCGCTGATCTATTTTCAGTATCGCCCAAACGCTCCAATACCAAATCGATATTCTTTTCCATATCGCGAGAACCAGAATAACGTGCAGAGTACACGCCAGGCTCACCATTTAAAGCGTCGATCTCCAACCCTGAATCATCCCCAAAGCAGTTCACTCCATATTTGGCAATCAAATAGTCCGTCTTCTGTTGAGCATTTTCTTGAAAGGTAACTCCAGTTTCGGGGATATCATCCTCACAGCCAATATCTGCCAATGATTTAAGAGTAAATTGCTCCCCAACCATCTGTTGTACCTCTTCTAATTTATGTGCGTTGTTTGTCGCGAATATTAATTCCATAGTCTATCTATAATTGCCAAAAATAGCAATATGGATAGGTAAAAACATAAAAAAAATCAGGAATTACGAGCCTATAAAGGTTTTGAATTCGCCCCAGAAGAGTTTCTTCTTCTGCACATCGGCAAACATCTCCTCAAAACTGAAGGTATTGAATACCGTAGCGATTTTGCCCTTCATGTAAGAATTATGCGCAATCGTAGGAAGCTTCAGCGAAGTAGGCTCTACACCGAGCAAGGTAATCTTCTTCGGTTGAAAGAACTTCATGATGCGGGTCCAATCGTTGGGGTTATGCGGATTGGCCAAATTAACAACGGCAACATTGCTTGCATTGAGTTGCAAGGCGCCGATAGTTTTTAAGAACGCCTCCTCTGCTGCTGGCGAGAAATACGGATATTCAGGATAACGAAGGATGAACAGTACGCCCGTCGACTTATCGCCCTGAAAAATAAATTCCTCAGCTGCTGTTTCAGCAGCAGCAGCCTGAGGAATATCTTGATTAGGATAGTTATGGATCGAACCGCCAGGCAAGGCAGTCTCCTCGCCCATCGTAAAGATGGTCTCAGACATCAATGCCTGCAAGGCCGCAACATTATCTGTGGTTAAATTCGATTCCAATGTACAATCCTATTGTTCTGTAATTATCTTATTGACCTAATACCCAAGCAAAGATCAACGGTGCAACGATTGTTGCATCAGATTCAACGATAAATTTCGGAGATTCTGTATCTAGCTTACCCCAGGTAATTTTCTCATTTGGAACTGCTCCAGAGTATGAACCGTAAGAAGTCGTTGAATCAGAGATCTGGCAGAAATATGACCAGAAAGGAACATCATGCCATTCTAAATCTTGGTACATCATCGGAACAACACAGATCGGGAAGTCACCAGCGATACCACCACCAATTTGGAAGAATCCTACACCTTTACCTCCTGAGTTCGCACGGTACCATTCTGTTAAGTAAATCATGTACTCAATACCAGTTTTAACGGTATGTACATTCAACTCACCTTTGATAACGTATGAAGCGAAGATATTACCTGTCGTTGAATCTTCCCATCCTGGACAGATGATTGGAATATTCTTTTCTGCAGCTGCAAGGATCCATGAGTTTTTAGGATCGATTTCATAGTATTGCTCTAAATCACCAGACAACACTACTTTGTATAAAAATTCGTGCGGGAAGTAACGCTCGCCTGCTGCTTCTGCGTCTTTCCACGCTTTTTCTAAATGCGATTGTAAACGTCTGAACGCCTCTTCTTCAGGAATACAAGTATCCGTTACACGGTTGTAATGGTTTTCTAACAATTCCCACTCATCCTGAGGAGTCAAATCACGGTAGTGAGGAACACGCTTATAGTGAGAGTGTGCTACCAAGTTCATCACGTCTTCCTCTAAGTTCGCTCCAGTACAAGAAATGATAGCGACTTTATCTTGACGGATCATTTCAGCTAATGAAATACCCAATTCAGCAGTACTCATTGCTCCTGCTAAAGAAACCAACATTTTACCACCTTCAGCAAGGTGCGTTTCATATCCTTTTGCCGCGTCTACTAAAGAAGCCGCGTTAAAATGAAGATAATTCTTCTCGATAAATTGAGAAATAGGTCCGCGTTGTGTGCTCATGTTTTTTTATATCTGATATTGGGGACAAAGGTACTGATTTATTCCCTAAACAGTCCAAGCCTAGCGATTTACTTTCTACGTAGCAATTTTTTGAAAATATAAGCGAAAAAAGCCAATATAATAACCAAAATGGCCAATATCAGTATCTCCGTTAAGCCTAAACTCCAAGTATCATTATTTAACATATGATATTTTATTTATTAAAATTTTATATCTGTCAATCTTCGACGATGTATTTATATCCTGATGTACCGAATCCTAGGATTTTAAGAGACCACCCATTTATCGCAGGTCTCCAAAAATGCAGGATCCATGTCTGCTCCAATACCGAATCCCTCTCCGATATGAATCTGGTAGCCATCGTATCGAATCCCGCCAATTACAGGATCTTCCAGATGCCCCACCATACAGGTGTCCAGATCAAAGAACTTCACATTTGGCGCGGCATAAGCAAAATGCGCCTTTGCAGCTAATGCCAAACGGCTTTCCAACATACCGCCGATCATACAAGGGATATTGTATTCCTGCGCTACAGCTTGAATTTTCAACGACTCGGTAATCCCCGATGATTTAGAAAATTTGATGTTGATATAATCGCAACTATCCGTACGACATAAGCGCTCGGCATCATGATGATTATAAACAGATTCATCAGCCATAATCGGCACTATGGTTTCACTACGCAATTGGGCCAATAAATGATCATTATAAGTACGCATAGGTTGCTCACAGAACTGTATCTTTAGAGGCTCTAAGCCTTGCAATGCTTCCACCGCCTCTTCATAAGTCCAACCCTGATTAGCGTCGATACGAATCGGAATATCAAAGCCGACCGCTTGTCGAATCGCTTTGATTCGTGCAACATCATCCTGAGGCTTCTTCCCAAGCTTTACTTTTAAGGCAACAGCGCCGCCTTCATGAAGTTTCAGTGCTTTGGCAGCCATTTCTTCCGGGGAAGCAATACCTAAGGTTATATCCGTAACGATGTCACGGACTTTTCCGCCTAAAAACTGATACAGCGGCTGCCCTGCAGCTTTTGCTGCCAAGTCATATAAAGCCATGTCAAAGGCCGACTTGATCGTCGCATTGCCAGCGATATATAGATGCAGTTCCGCCATCCGTTCTGCTATCTGCAAGGGGTCTTTCCCTAACCATATTTTCGCGAAATCTTTAGCCAGCGCAATACAGGTATTTTGCGTTTCCCCAACGATCATCGGAAAAGCAGAACATTCCCCAACACCGAAGTGCTCGCTATCGGTTCTTACACGAATAAAAGTATTCTGGGCGTAATCCATTGTCCCTGTGGCAATCACAAAAGGCTCCATCGGAATACTGAGTCTATAGATTTCAATTTCGGTTATGGTCATGACTTCGTTTGTTATATCATCAAATTTAGCGAATGATATTCCATTTTTACAATCGTTTAGCGAATCAAATACAATTTCAATAATAAAAACGTATAATTTTATATTATACTCAACGTTTTAGTTTATTTTTTATTAGTTTTTCAATAAACTGTTAATTTTATTCGTATATTAGCAAACCTATTGTTAAAATATAAAATATTCACAACACGATGCAGCAAGAAGGACTATACAATCCAGCGTTTGAACATGATGCCTGTGGGGTAGGTTTTGTAGCCCATATAAAAGGACAAAAATCACATCGACAAGTGCAAGATGCACTGACGATGTTAGAGAACATGGAGCACCGCGGGGCATGCGGATGCGACCCGGAGTCGGGAGACGGAGCGGGTATCATGATCCAGTTACCGCATGAATTTCTTTGGGAAGAATGTATTAATCTAGGAATTCAACTACAGGAGCCTGGCTATTATGGCGTCGGCATGCTGTTCCTTCCGAAGGAAGGAGAGATGAATGCTATTTGCCGACAAGTAATCGCAGAAGCTGCAGCCGAGCGCAATATGGAACTATTGGGCTACCGTCCAGTGCCAGTAGATCGTGCCGGAATTGGCCCAACAGCCTTGAGTGCAGAACCGGAAATCGTACAGTTCTTTATCTCCAGACCGGAAGGCGTAGGAAACACCGAAGATTTTGAACGGAAGTTATATGTCCTCCGACGCTTAATCATCCAGAAAATCAAAACTCACCAAGCCTACCCTCTACCACTTTATATTGCCTCACTTTCTTGCAAAACAATAGTCTACAAAGGTCAGCTGACCACTTATCAGGTAGGGTCATACTTCAAAGATTTACATGACCCACGTGTAGTGTCCGCTTTCGGATTAGTGCATTCGCGCTTCTCAACCAATACATTTCCATCTTGGTCGCTCGCGCAACCTTTCCGGATGATTGCCCATAATGGCGAGATCAATACATTGACCGGAAACTTGAACTGGTTCTATGCAGGCGTTCGTGCACTATCCTCACCGTATTTTACAGATGAGGAGATGGAGATCTTATTGCCGGTTGTAGATCGTGGACAATCAGATTCGGCTTGCTTAGATAACGTTGTTGAATTATTGTTGCACAGTGGCAGAAGCCTACCACATGTGATGCTGATGCTCGTGCCGGAAGCATGGGATGGAAACGATCAGATGGATCCGTTGAAGAAAGCATTTTATGAATATCATGCAACTTTAATGGAGCCATGGGATGGACCGGCAGCACTTTGCTTTACCGATGGTAATATTATTGGTGCAACATTAGATCGCAATGGTCTTCGCCCGCTACGCTATGCCATCACCAACGACGATCGCGTTGTTGTAGCCTCAGAAGCTGGTGCATTGCCAATCGATGAAGCTACCATTATTAAAAAAGGAAGACAACAACCTGGTAAAATATTCGTCGTGGATATGGAAGCGGGAAAGATTCGTTCAGATGAAGAGGTGAAAGGCGCATTAGTTCGTCAGCAACCTTATGGCGAGTGGATCAATAATTATAAAATCAAACTAGAAGAGCTCGCAGACCCGCGCGTTACTTTTACATACCTATCTAAAGAGTCGGTATTCAAGTATCAGCAATCCTTTGGTTATTCTCGCGAGGATATCGAAACCATTCTTACACCGATGGCTCTGACCGGCTATGAGCCCATTGGCTCAATGGGTACAGATGTGCCCTTGGCAGTCCTATCCGATCAACCGCAACATATCTCTAGCTATTTTAAACAATTCTTTGCACAGGTAACCAATCCACCGATCGACCCTATACGCGAACGTTTAGTGATGAGTTTAGCAACCTTTATTGGAAATGCCGGCAACATATTGATTGAGGACAAAAAATTCTGTCATTGTGTTACCCTGGAACACCCTATCTTAACTTCTAGCGAACTCGAGAAACTGCGATCAATTGATACGGGGGTATTCCAAGCGAAAACCATACAAAGTTATTTTCGTGCAGATGGCAAATCCGGCTCCTTAGAAGCCGGTCTGGAAAGACTTTGCCGCTATGCCGACGATGCTGTAAAGGACGGCTTTGAAGTTATCATTCTCTCAGATAGAGCGATTGATTCGCAACACTGCGCGATTCCTTCCCTACTTGCCGTTTCTGCCGTTCATCACCATTTAATCAAAACTGGAAACCGCGGTGCAGTAGGCTTAGTTGTTGAAGCCGGAGATGCTTGGGAAGTTCACCATTTTGCTTGTCTACTGGCTTTCGGTGCTACAGCAATCAACCCTTATATGGCGCTGGCAAGCATCCGTACTATGCGCGAGCAAGGTCAACTAGATACTGATTTAACGTGGGACGACCTTAAGAAAAACTATGTGAAGGCTGTTTGCAATGGCCTATTGAAGATATTCTCAAAGATGGGTATCTCGACGCTGCAATCCTACCATGGTGCCCAAATCTTTGAAGTGTTGGGAATAGACTCTTCGGTTGTCGACAAGTACTTCTGTGGCGCTGTTTCACGTATTGGAGGATTAACATTAGATGACATCGCCAAAGAAGCGTTAGCAAAACATTGGCGAGGATTTGAGCATAGCCGAGTGACGCCGACTTTACTTCCTGAGGGTGGATTATACCAATGGAAACGTCGTGGCGAAGGACACCTATGGAACCCACAAACAGTACATTTGCTTCAGCAAGCTTGTCGCACGGATAGTTTTGATACCTATAAGAAATATGCGAGCCTGATCAACAACCAAAAAGAGCATATGTTTACTCTTCGTGGACTGTTAGAATTCGCCAAACATCGCACCCCAATTTCTATCGACCAGGTCGAGCCCGCAAGCGACATCATGAAAAGATTTGCAACTGGCGCTATGTCATTTGGTTCGATATCCCACGAAGCGCATAGCACTTTGGCAATTGCCATGAACCGCATCGGTGGTAAATCAAATACCGGAGAGGGTGGTGAAGACGAATTCCGCTATGCAAAATTGCCAAACGGAGATTCTATGCGCTCTGCCATCAAGCAGGTCGCTTCCGCACGCTTTGGAGTGACATCAAACTACCTAACCCAGGCCGATGAAATACAGATCAAAATGGCACAGGGTGCTAAACCTGGTGAAGGCGGACAATTACCGGGACATAAAGTGGACGATTGGATTGCAAAAGTAAGACACTCCACACCTGGAGTGGGCTTAATTTCGCCACCTCCACATCACGATATTTATTCTATCGAAGATTTGGCACAGCTTATCTTCGATTTGAAAAATGCTAATAGAGACGCCCGTATCAACGTAAAACTGGTTTCCAAGGCCGGCGTTGGTACCATCGCTGCAGGTGTGGCAAAGGCGCATGCTGACGTAATCTTAATCGCTGGTTATGACGGGGGGACTGGTGCTTCCCCCATCAGCTCTATCAAGCATGCGGGTCTCCCTTGGGAACTCGGACTCGCTGAAGCACATCAGACATTAGTACAAAACAAACTCCGTAGCCGCGTTGTACTACAGGCTGACGGACAAATGAAAACCGGTAGGGATTTAGTCATCGCGACGCTCTTAGGCGCTGAAGAATGGGGCGTAGCAACGGCAGCTTTAGTGGCTGGCGGCTGTATCATGATGCGCAAGTGTCACCTCAATACCTGCCCTGTAGGTGTTGCTACACAAGATCCTGAATTAAGAAAACTATTCTCCGGAAAACCGGAAGATGTAGTCAATCTGTTTAGATTCCTTGCTGAAGAAATGCGCGAGATTATGGCGCAATTAGGCTTCCGCACCATCAACGAAATGGTCGGTAGAGCTCAATTCTTGAAGAAAAGGGAAGATTTACCACATTGGAAAGCGTCCAAAATTGATTTCTCAGGAATCTTACATGTGGCTGCAAACGCTAGCGGACAGACCCTATACAATACAGAAGAACAAGATCATGGCATGAGCATGATCTTAGACTGGGGACTACTAACACAGGCGAAACCTGCATTGGAAAGCAAAACACCAGTGTTCGGAACCTTCCATGTGAAGAATACGGATAGAACGATCGGTACCCTACTTTCCAATGAGATTTCAAAAATATATGGATCGGAAGGTTTGCCAGACAACAGCATCAACTTTAAATTTAAAGGATCCGCGGGTCAATCCTTCGGTGCTTTCAACACCAAGGGAATCTCCTTCGAGCTGGAGGGTGAAGCAAATGATTATGTGGGCAAAGGTCTTTCAGGAGCGCAATTGGCGATCTACCCTGCTGCCGAAAGTAGCTTAGTGCCTGATGAAAATATCATCATCGGTAATGTGGCGCTCTATGGCGCGACTTCTGGACATTTGTTTATCAATGGTCGTGCTGGTGAGCGCTTCGCCGTACGGAATTCAGGTGCAACAGCAGTAGTTGAGGGCATTGGCGATCATGGATGTGAATACATGACCGGTGGTAGAGCCCTTATTCTTGGCGAAACAGGTAGAAACTTCGCTGCCGGAATGAGTGGTGGTATCGCATGGGTATATGATCTAAATGGCAACTTCCGCGAAAACTGCAATAAAGAAATGGTCGACCTGGACCCATTGGACGCAGAGGACGAAACGGCAATTATCAACCTGCTGAAAAGACACATATTACTAACGAAGAGCGAAAGGGCAAATACCATTCTTACGAACTGGGCTACAGAAAAGAGCAAGTTCATCAAGGTATTCCCAAGAGAGTACAAACAAGTGATTCAGGTAAAGTTAGTAACAGCATAATCAAGGAGGAAAATTATCATGGGAAAAGCAACAGGATTTTTAGAATATGAAAGAACGCTTCCTCAGAAAGATGCTGTGGAAAGCAGAAGACAGAATTATCAAGAGTTCGTACAACCTTATACGGACGATCAATTAAATAATCAGGCAGCGCGTTGTATGAACTGTGGAATACCATTCTGCCACTCAGGATGTCCACTAGGGAATGTTATTCCCGAATTCAACGATGCTGTTTATGATGGTAAATGGGAAGAAGCCTATCAGATTCTTTCCTCCACCAACAACTTTCCGGAGTTCACCGGCCGTATATGTCCTGCTCCTTGTGAGTCGGCATGTGTACTTGGGATCAACAAATCGCCGGTTGCTATCGAAGAAATTGAGAAACATATCATCGAAATAGCCTACAAGAAAGGCTATGTACAACCGAATAAGAGCTATTTAAAAACTGGAAAACGCGTGGCTGTTGTTGGTTCCGGCCCTTCGGGCTTGGCTGCTGCTGCACAGCTCAACAAAGCAGGACATGATGTTGTCGTGTATGAGCGTGACGATAAGGTTGGCGGATTATTACGATACGGCATCCCTGATTTCAAGTTGGACAAATCGGTCGTTGATCGCCGAATCTCAATCATGGAACAGTCGGGTGTAGAGTTCCGAACTAATGCAGAAGTTGGCAAGAACGTGCCGGCACAGGAGCTAAAAGCATACGATGCTATCGTTCTTGCGGGCGGATCAACTATCCCACGCGACTTAAAGATTCCGGGTCGCGAATTGAAGGGTGTGCATTTTGCGATGGACTTCTTAAAACAACAGAACAAAAGGGTAGGCAATTCCCCTATCGAAGTGGAAGAGATCCACGCCGCCGGCAAAAATGTATTGGTTATCGGCGGTGGTGATACGGGCTCTGACTGTGTGGGAACTTCCAACCGTCATGGCGCAATATCCGTAACACAGTTCGAATTAATGCCAACGCCGCCACAATCCCGTACAGACGCGATGCCATGGCCGACATACCCCATGTTATTAAAAACAACAACCTCGCACGAAGAAGGCTGCCAAAGACATTGGAGCATCAGCACCAAAGAATTCTTAGGTGATGAAAATGGGAACCTCCGCGCTGCAAAGGTGGTAGACCTATCTTGGGAGACCGATGAGAACGGACGCCCAACCAAATTTGCCGAGGTCGAAGGTTCCGAGCGTGAAATCCCTTGCGAACTTGTAACACTAGCCATGGGATTCCTGAATCCGCAACACGAAGGCTTATTGCAACAACTTGGCGTCGATCTTGACCCGAGAGGCAATGTCCTGGCAAGCGAAGCAGAATATAAAACTAACCTCAGCAACGTATTCACCGCCGGCGATATGCGCAGAGGACAGTCCCTCGTCGTATGGGCAATCTCCGAAGGCCGCGAATGCGCCCGAAAGGTAGATGAGTTTTTGATGGGGAAATCGGAATTAGAGAATAGACATTAGATTTTAGATAATAGAGTAT
>NZ_DKLH01000016.1:0-22702 GCF_002455685.1 Sphingobacterium sp. UBA6645 | reverse complement strand
ATACTCTATTATCTAAAATCTTATATCTAATATCTAGACACAAAAAAAGGTTCCAATCTTTCGATTGAAACCTTAAATAGTAGCGGGGACCAGACTCGAACTGATGACCTTCGGGTTATGAGCCCGACGAGCTACCAACTGCTCCACCCCGCAATATATTTTTGAATGTCTTTGGATTAAGCCTCGCGCTTAATCCGTTTAGTAGCGGGGACCAGACTCGAACTGATGACCTTCGGGTTATGAGCCCGACGAGCTACCAACTGCTCCACCCCGCAATATATTTTATGAAATCTGACCTCGTTGCGTCGTAGATGCAGATTATATTATCTCCGAATTGGAGCACAAAGATATTATTTGTTTCTTTGTAAAACAAATAAAAAAGAAAATAATGTCGCATAAAGCTGGATTCGTAAGTATAATAGGAAAACCTAACGCGGGTAAATCTACCCTAATGAACGCGTTAGTGGGAGAAAAGATGTCAATCATCACGCCGAAGGCACAAACTACCAGACACCGAATTATCGGAATTGTCAATGATGAAGACCATCAAATCGTCTTTTCAGATACTCCGGGTGTTATCAAACCGAACTATTCCTTACAAGAATCGATGATGAATTTCGTTATGGGATCCATTATTGACGCCGACATTCTTTTATTTGTTACAGACATCAATGAGAAATACGATGAAAACGACGTTTTAGAAAAACTTCGTAATACCAGCTCGCCGGTTGCAGTTGTCATCAACAAAGTGGATAAATCTTCAGAAGAAGAAGTAAAAGCGAAGATCGAATTCTGGAAAGAGAAAATCAATCCCGATGTTATCTTCCCAATTTCCGCTTTATTAGGTTATAACGTAGAATCCGTTATGGCATACATCAAAGAGAAATTACCGGAGCATGCGGCTTATTACGAAAAAGATGAGTTGACCGACAAATCTATGCGCTTCTTCGTATCGGAGATCATTCGTGAGAAAGTATTCAAATTATACGACAAAGAAATTCCATATAGTACAGAGGTCATTATCACTTCCTTTAAGGAAGAGCCAAAGATTACGCGCATTGCAGCAGAGATTATTGTAGAGCGCGATTCTCAGAAAAACATTATTATCGGTAAAGCCGGAGCGATGATCAAAAAGGTAGGAACTTATGCCCGCCAGGATATTGAAGAATTTATCGGCGGAAAAGTATTCTTAGAAATGTTCGTCAAAGTGTTACCAGATTGGCGAAGTAAGAAAAACTACTTAAAACGTTTCGGATACGACGATTAAGTTATTCGCAATACGCGAACTTAAACTAAACATAGAACCTATGGTTCCTGAACAGCAGCTTCTAAGTCGCTAAGCTTTTTCTTAGCCCGCTTAGGAGCTTCTTTTTGTCCCGACAGCTTATTCCATATATTTCTGGATTCTTTCGTTAGAAGCGGCGAAACGATCGATAAGATCAATACATAGACTACGACGAAGGATTGTATAACCGGCAACAGCTTGCCTGCCTTACCGATGTTTGCCATAATAATGGAAAACTCACCTCGTGCCGAAAGGGTAAATCCAATATCCACCGAATTCTTCGGCTTTAAGTTCGAGAACCTTGTCGCAAAATAACCCGACGCCACATTACCGATAATCGTAATCAAGGCTGCAAAGGCTGCCCAGCCTACTGCTCCGCCTAGGGAATACATATCAATAGAAAGCCCGAAACTAAAGAAGAACATGGCCCCAAAGAAATCCTTAAATGGCAAAACCATTCCCTCAATCTTTTTTAGATACTTGGAGTCTGCAAATACCAATCCCGCCATTAAAGCCCCAATAGCTTCAGCGACGTGGATAGTCTCCGAAAAGCCTGCAATAGTAAATAGCAAACTGAAAATAATCAGAATGAATAGCTCGGAAGACTTCTCCTGTAGTATCTTATCAATAAAAGGAATCAGTTTTCGACCCAGAATGAGGAAGGTCAGTATAAAACCTAGCGCCAACAATGAGGTACCCGCGACTGCCCAAAATGAGCTACTTCCCGTGAGGATCAAACCAGATAGGAACGAGATATGCATCGCGATGAATAAATCGTCGAACATGATCATCCCCATGATCACTTCCGTTTCCGGATTGGCGGTACGTTTCAGATCCGTCAATACCTTCGCCACGATAGCGGTAGAAGAACTGGTCATGATACCACATAGCACCATGGTCTCTTTAAAAGGCAGATCCATCATCCAGCCTACCAAAAGGCCCGATACAAAGTTTAAGGCTACATAAAAGCTTCCCCCCGCAACGATGGATTTCCCAGACTTGATCAATCGGCCAACCGAAAACTCCAAGCCTAAGTAAAACAGCAAGAACAAGACCCCTAGCCTACCCATAAAGTCGATGAAGGGCTTACTTTCGGTAAAAGTAAAGAACTTCCATACGGAGTTGACAGCTTGGGTAAATCCCTCGTTTCCAATGCTCGCTAGCCCATCAGCAACAAACCCCGGGTAGGATTCATTGCCCAGAACCATACCTATTACGATAAAAAAGGGAATAACTGAAAAACGAAGTCTGTTGGCAAGCAAGCCAACCAAGGCTACCAGTAGAACGGCAATTCCAATTTCAATAATAATAGTATTAGGCATAGGCGAATATTACAGAAGGATTTCTTTTAAAAGTTTGATATTTTTTAGCTTACCAGCGATTACTAGTGTCGCTCCAGGTTGGATAACATAGTCTGGACCTGGGTTAATAATGGTTTCATCCTCGCGAATAGCGGCGATGATTGATGCTCCGGTACGCTGTCTAACTTCCAGCTCTCCGATGCTCTTGTTGACTCCATCATTCGATGACCCTACTTTATACCATTCAATACGTAAATCGTCTAAAGCAACTTCAATGGTTTCTAGCGCTTTCGGTTTGTAGGACAAGCCGCCTAAAATACCGGCTACCTGTCTAGATTCTTCATCGGACAAAGTCATTACACAATGGGTTTCGTTGTCTTCATCTTCGTGGCGGTATAACTCGCGACGACCATCGTCATGAATAACAACAACCATATTGTCACCAGCTTCGGTTTCAATTTGATATTTTTTCCCAATGCCTATTAGATCACTTTCTCTAACTATCGACATGTTAACTTTCTATTTAAAATAAAACTTAAGAATATTAAAACTCGGCTCTACCAAATATAAGGATTCTCCTTTTATTTCGTGGCATCGACGATCTTGTAAGTACCATCTTCGCGTTGCTCCGGGCGACCGATCGCAATGCTTTTCGAGTGGTAGAACATGAAAACCCAGCCTTCTGGTGCTCCAGCAGCCCAGTATTCTTCCCGTAGTTGCTTCGCACGACGACCATCGTAGTCATACTTCGCAATAAAATTACGGAAAATCTCCTCAGGCTCCGGCAATTCATCCCCACCGAAGAAAAAGTGCTCATCAGCAGTTCCGATGTGAAACACTTGGTGAAACTCCGAGTGACCACCCGACAGTTCATAACGGATCTCATCGTTCAAGCGACCATCACCATTGACAAACAATAAGTTTCCGCTACGCTGTAACACTTCAAAAACATCGGTACGGTAAGAAGGTGACTCGGTGCTGAAAGCGGCTTCCCACTCCTGCTCTTGAATCACATATTCGGCATTCGGGAAAGCGACACGCTTAGAACCGTCTTTAAAATCAACCATCCCATTGGCATGATCCTTATGCAGGTGCGACATCAATACATAACGTACATCCTCAATATCAAATCCCAACTTTTTAATGTTCGCATGAATCATCAATTCATCGTCCTCCGTGCGACGGCCCAGCCCCGTATCTAACAAAACCAAACCTCCCTTTGTCTCTACCAAAAAGGGATGAACATGGATAAACAAAGAGCCCGGACGATCCTTCGGATCATCTTTTTTCGGATCAAACGGAATGAATTTCTTGGATTTATCTACAGAATAAGAGCCCTCGTAAAGGGAATATGCTCTAACCATATCTATTTATTTGTTTACTTGCGAGTTAAGTAAGTGTGCCCATATATAGCCCCGCTCCAATTAGGTTAGTAGCGCTATAAAATGTATATTTACACGTTAAAATTAATGCAAAGATATGCAAAAAAGGTGGGTGCTGAAACCAAAAAAAGATGTCGGGAAGATTAATAAACTGAGGGATGAGTTGGGCGTCAATAGTATTATTGCAGAGTTATTATTAAATCGCGACGTTGAAACTTTTGAGCAGGCACGCATTTTTTTTAGACCTTCTTTAGACTATCTGCACGATCCATTTCTGATGAAAGGAATGGATGTTGCCATTGCTCGAATCGAAAAAGCAATCGGCAATAACGAAAAGATCTTGATTTACGGTGACTATGACGTGGACGGTACAACAGCCGTTGCGGTAGTCTATAGTTTTTTCCGCGATTTCCATTCTAGAATCGAGTATTATATCCCCGACCGTTACAAAGAAGGTTACGGAATTTCTACAGCCGGAATCGATTATGCCCACGAGAACGGATTCTCACTAATCATTGCATTAGACTGCGGTATCAAGGCCAACGATAAGATTGCTTATGCAAATTCCAAGAATATCGACTTTATCATCGGCGACCATCACCTACCGGGTGATGAACTCCCGGATGCAGTCGCAGTTCTTGACCCGAAGCGTTCCGATTGTCCATATCCCTACAAAGAACTTTCAGGCTGCGGTATTGGATTCAAGATTATACAAGCCTTTATCAAGCAGAATAGCATGGATATGGAGCTTGCTTATCAATATTTGGATCTAGTAGCGGTCAGTATCGCTTCTGATATTGTTCCTATCACGGGTGAAAACCGCATTCTTGCACACTTTGGTTTAATTAAGCTCAACGGCAATGCAAGCTGCGGACTTCAAGCATTAATCAACCTATCATCGCACAAAACCGGACAGTTCTCCGTAAATGATATCGTTTTTCAGATCGGCCCTCGCATCAACGCGGCCGGACGAATTGACCACGCTAAAGACGCGGTACAGCTATTGATCGCCAAATCCCTGTCCGATGCCAAGGAGTTTTCTGTCAATATAGACGATCAAAATAATGTCCGTAAGGATTTCGACCTGCGCATTACGGAAGAAGCCTTATCCCTGTTGGATAATGATGTATTGCAGCACAGCAAGAAAACAACCGTACTGTATAAATCCGATTGGCATAAAGGCGTAATCGGCATTGTCGCGTCGCGCCTGACGGAACGCTACTACCGTCCCACGATTATCCTGACGGAAACCAACGGACATATTGCCGGATCGGCACGTTCAGTAATAGGTTTTGACTTATACGAAGCCTTGAGCGAATGCAGCGATCTATTGGACCAATATGGTGGGCATAAATATGCTGCCGGCCTCACCATGCAACATAGTAACGTCGCCCTCTTCCAGGAGCGTTTTGAAGAGGTTGTCAGCAAAACAATCAAACCGGAGATGTTGCAACAGGAGGTTTTGATAGAAAAAGACATCAACCTCATAGACATCGACAGTAAATTCTACCGTATATTAAAACAGTTTGAGCCCTTTGGCCCGCAAAATGAAGCGCCAATTTTCATGACTAAACGCGTAACGGCGGCAGGAACGGCTTATATCGTCGGTTCTACGCATCTTAAATTCAGCGTGAAGCAGGAAGATTCCTATGCTTTCGAGTGTATAGGATTCGGACTCGGCGATCATGTCAATGCGATCAACGAAGGAAAGCGATTCGATATATGCTATAGCATAGAGGAAAATAACTGGCGCGGCAAGAAGAATTTGCAATTAAATATTAAAGCAATTCGATTTTAAAAATATCTTTGCAAGGAAAGGTTAAGCCCATGATTCTTAAAGCAGAACATCTAATCAAGAAATATAAACAACGTACTGTTGTTAACGACGTATCATTTCATGTGGAACAAGGAGAGATTGTAGGATTGCTCGGCCCGAATGGTGCCGGTAAAACGACCTCTTTCTATATGATCGTAGGATTGATTAAGCCTAATGAAGGCAACGTCTATTTAGATGATCTGGAAATTACGGCAGATCCCATGTATCGTCGCGCACAACGCGGAATCGGTTATCTTGCACAGGAAGCCTCTGTTTTTAGGAAGCTATCCGTAGAAAATAATATTCTTTCGGTTCTTGAAATCCATTACCCGAATAAAGCAGAACGTAAAGAAAAATTGGAAGAGCTATTAACGGAATTTAGTTTGCACCGCGTTCGCAAGAACCGAGGCGATTTATTGTCCGGAGGTGAAAGACGCCGTACAGAAATTGCTCGTGCGCTCGCTGCAAACCCACACTTTATTCTTTTAGATGAACCCTTTGCCGGGGTAGACCCTATTGCGGTAGAGGAGATCCAAACCATCGTTGCCAAACTTAAAACGCGCAACATCGGAATCCTAATCACCGACCACAACGTACAGGAAACTTTATCCATTACCGATCGTGCATACTTGTTGACTGAAGGAAAGATCATGCTGACTGGAACGCCAGAGGAAATTGCCAATAATGAGCTTGCACGTAAGTTTTATCTAGGTCGACATTTTGAATTAAGACGTAAAAAGTTTTAAATTTAGGTTTTTACATATCATATGGCCTTACTAAATTCTCTCTTTACGTGGATCATGAAAAAGCGAATGCACCAAATCGACCTTTTCATGAAGTATCCACACGACGTACAAGAAGAGTGGTTCCAAAGTCTTATATCTGCAGCTGAAGCAACCGAATGGGGCAAAAAATATGACTACAATAGCATACTGACTCCCGAGCAATATAAAGAAAGAGTACCCATCCAAGATTATGATAGCTTAAAGGGCTATATCGATCGGATGATCAAAGGCGAACAAAACATTCTCTGGCCATCGGATATCAAATGGTTTGCAAAATCCTCGGGCACAACAGCCGACCGTAGCAAGTTTATTCCCGTTAGTATCGAAGCCCTCGAAGAATGCCACTACCAGGGCGGTAAAGACATGCTTTCCATCTACTGCCACAATAAGCCCGAAAATAAAGTATTCACAGGGAAATCAGTCGTGATCGGCGGTTCATCGCAGATCAACAACTTCAGCCCTGACTCCTATTACGGCGATTTATCGTCCATCCTGATTCGTAACCTTCCCTTTTGGGCAGAGTTCAAAAGAACGCCTAATATTGAGGTAACCTTGAACCCTAATTTCGAGGAAAAGATCGAGCAGATTTGCCAGATCACTTTAAAAGAAAACGTAACGAGCCTCGCTGGTGTTCCGACCTGGAACATGGTCATGGCCAATCGAATATTAGAAATAACAGGCAAGGACAACCTCTTGGAAGTTTGGCCTAACCTAGAATTCTATAGCCATGGCGGCGTTAGCTTTAAACCATACCGTGAACAATTCAAAAAACTAATTCCAACGGACAACATGTACTATCTGGAGAATTACAATGCTTCAGAAGGCTATTTTGGACTACAGGATCGCTCCGACTCGGATGATCTACTGCTGATGCTGGACTATGGAATCTACTATGAATTTCTACCGATGGAGAACCTTCAGGAAGAGCATCCAAAAACCTTGGGTCTGCATGAAGTCGAAATTGGAAAGAACTATGCCTTAATCATTACCACCAATGCAGGGTTATGGCGCTACAAAATCGGAGACACGATTAAGTTCACTTCCCTATCGCCATACCGTTTCCAGATCTCTGGACGTACAAAACAATATATCAATACCTTTGGCGAGGAAGTTATTGTCGATAATGCCGATCATGCATTGGAAGCGGCCTGTAAAGCAACCGAAGCAAGCATCAAAGACTACACTGCCGGGCCAGTCTATTTTAAAGACAAAGGCGCCGGGGCCCATGAATGGGTTATCGAATTCGATAAACAACCACAAGACTTCAACAGATTTTGCGAAATACTAGACCAAACACTTCGCGAAATCAATTCTGACTACGATGCAAAACGCTATAAAAATATGGCGCTCTCTGCACCGATTATACACAATGCTCCAGCAGACACCTTCTATCAATGGATGAAATCTAGAGGGAAATTAGGTGGACAGAACAAGGTTCCGCGCTTGGCAAACAGTAGAGAATACTTGGACCCAATCTTAAAGCTCCTTTCTTAATATACACTTCTATTTTAATGTTATTTCTAATCGGCTATACAGACAAGGTTGTGGTATATACCTGCGTGCAGTCAAACTTAAATCATAGACATTTCATAAACCAATCATAGCCCATTCCGAGCGGCTCTGATTGGGTTTTACATTGGGTTTGAAAGGGCTTTGAAAGGGGTTTGAAAGGGGTTTAAGCAGAACAAGACTGCTTTCACTATAGATAGACCCACGAACGATAGCTATACTCCCTTGCATACAGGAAGACTGCGCTATTGTAAATCAAAAATATTGAGGTATAAGCAGGATGACAAAGGGCATTTAGAAATGCTCAATAAGTCATAATATTCTGGATTTGACACTCGGAGAACGTCAATTTGGAAAAGCCTTTTTGAGGAATGTGACCCTTATGGGCGGATAGCAGTTTTATACAAGAATACGATAAAACCGATGATGAACTTAAAAACGCCGACTTCTTTGGTCTCTGGCGTATTGATATTTACTAATTCTCTTTCCATAAGTTATTTCTTTGGTTGACTTAAAAACTGATTGACAAGTTGTAGTACGCTAATCTGAATCGGAATAAAGCATTAGGCTATTTGATTCCTTCAAAGTCAACCACATCATCAATAAACTTCTACGACTTGCTTCAATATTTAAATTAAGAATCTGTAGACAGCTTGCCACAAATTCATTGACCTATATACAATAACAATACCGAGAACTAGAATCCTTGCCAACAATGGTATTAACTGATATCCCGATTTTTTCACTATAGCAAACAGTAGACAGTATTGCATAGGAAAACATACAGATTGTAAAAAAAGAGATATAAAGCATAATATTATATGTTGAAACACATAATATTACGTTAACAATAGCTATGTTTTGAAGGTCTTGATGCTAATAAATTTTAGCGGGTTATAAAGCTTAGGTTTTATTTTTTTGCTAACTTGCGGGCATAAAAACAATCAATTGATATGAGCGCGACAGAACAAATCTCAATTCGCGTAGAGCCAACAAAAACATCAAGACTCTCGCAAGTAGATTTCAACAACTTAAAATTTGGACAGATCATGTCGGACCATATGCTGGTCGCTAATTATGAGAACGGACAATGGACAGACGTAGCTATCGTCCCTTACGGCGATTTGACATTGAGCCCTTCGATGTCTGCACTACATTATGGACAGGCAATTTTTGAGGGAATTAAAGGTTACAAATTTGCAGATGGTACGGTTAGTATCTTCCGTCCGGATAAAAACTGGGAGCGTTTTAACAAATCAGCAGCTCGTTTACAGATGCCGGAAGTTCCGGAAGAGATCTTCATGGATGGTTTGACGAAGTTATTGGATGTTGACCGTGAATGGATCCCATCTATCGAAGGTACTGCCTTATATATCCGTCCGTTTATGTTTGCGACAGAAGCAGCCTTAGGCGTACACCCATCAATCTCTTATAAGTTTATTATCATCACTTGTCCGGTTGGTGCTTACTATAGCAAACCAATCAGTCTGAAAGTGGAGACACATTATACACGTGCTGCCGAAGGTGGTGTCGGTTTCTCGAAAAACGCAGGTAACTATGCGCTATCTTTATACCCAACGCAATTGGCAAACAACGAAGGCTATGACCAAATTATGTGGACTGATGCCAACGAACATAAATACATTGAGGAGGCAGGTACGGCAAACTTAATCTTCCGTATTGGTGATACGATTATTACGCCACATGGTGACACGATCTTACATGGTGTTACGCGTCGTACGATCATGGAATTGGCAGAAGAGTGGGGCTACAAAGCTGAACAACGCAAAGTATCTGTTCAAGAGTTAATTGACGGTATCAAAGCAGGAACAGTAACGGAAGCTTTCGCAGCAGGAACTGCCGCTACGATTACACATATTGACCGTATAGGATTTGAAGGACAGGACTATACGCTTCCTCCTGTTGAAGGTAGAGAGTTCTCGTTAAAAGTACTTTTTTACTTGAACGATTTACGCTACGGAAAGAGGGAAGATACCCATGGCTGGAACTTAATTGTAAAGTAATTTACCATAGTCATAAAGAATTTTAACAAAGGGGCTTTTTTCTTGAAAAAAAGCCCCTTTGTTATTTTTATTGAACTTGCCTAATCAAATTCTAATTTGCTTAAAATCAGTAACATACAACTTTAAAACCGATCCGAAAAGCATTGCACGCATCCAAAAATTGCCTCTTGGACCAACGTATCACTAGTTACAATTTTAAACCGATAGTTTCTTGACAAATTCCTCATAGTATATAAAATTACATCGTTTTCGTAGATTACTCAAACGATTGCGTTGCATTTCTACATGCAACCTGACGCTTTTTTCATCACATTCGCATCGATAACCAATAGGTACATCTATCATAAATATTAATACATCGAATCATGCGAATTTTCTTTACAAATTCCAGGATGAAGTGGATACCCCATGTTATAGCCTAGCATTTTTGAGTTCCCTTCCCTCCTATGCCGAAACAAAAACGATCGGTCATAGTCCAATCGCGGAATCGCCGCTGTTTTTAAATGATTCCTACCTGGGTCGCTTCCAAGAAGAGGTCAAGGGTAAGATTGTCGACGAACAGGGCACTCCTATTTCAGGAGCCACAATCCGCGAGAAAAACACGAATCAGTCAACACAAAGTGCGGAAGATGGTACATTTACGCTTCAAGTGTCATCACACAGTTCTATTCTAGTCGTTAGCTCGATTGGTTTTGGACAAAAAGAGGTTCCAGCGATGGAAGCTTCATCCATTAGCTTACAGGCAGCAGAAGATCAGATTGAGGAAGTTGTAGTCGTGGGTTTCGGGACGCAGAAGAAAGTAAATCTAACCGGTGCGATTGCGCATGTTGGTAAAGAGGCTTTCGAGAACCGTCCGGTTGCCAATATTGGTCAAGCCTTACAGGGCTTAGTTCCCAACTTAAACATCAGCTTCGGAAATGGAGCGCCAAATACGACGCCAGGTTTTAACTTACGTGGTGGAACGTCGATGGCTTATAATGCAAACACAAAAGAATTCGAAACGGTTAATGGTGACCCTTTAGTCATTATTGACGGTGTTGAAAATACGACTGCTGCTTTGAATCAGCTGAATCCGAATGATATCAGAGACATGTCGTTCATCAAAGATGCTTCCGCAAGTGCTATCGCGGATACCATCCCATAATCGTGGGGATTTCATTTTTACCGCTTGCTTCACACAGGTAACTCCCTGAGGGCTGATCTTCACGGGCTGCTTTTCGGTCTGAACGAGCTTGCCATCATAATCTCTGATTTCTACCCATAGCTCCACCTGTTGTGCTGTCTTCTCTTTGGTCTCCAGTTTGCGGAAACTTCGATATCAGCATTCTTTGCAGACACATTCTGCTGGCGAATCTGTATGCCTGGAGCTGCACGGTCTGTAACTAAAAAACTGGTCTTATTCGTCGTGATTAAATGCACCGGCATGTAAATCCCACCATATACCGGAAATAAGAACTGATTGATCGGAATGATATCTTTGCGAGAGCCGTTATCTGCAATAACAGTGATGGTATTAGGTTTATCATAGTTCACCGAATTAGTGATCTCGTAAGTGAACATGCTGTATCCACCTTTATGTTCTCCAATAAAATTATCGTTGATATATAATTTAGCGATCGCTCCAACGCCTTCGAACTTAATGAACGTGCGTTTATCTTTGGATGCAGGATCAACTGAAAAGGTTTTGGTATAGACTGCTTTGCCTTCAAAGAAGTTTCGGTCGGTTTGCATATCCGTACGGTTGTAGGTATGGGGAAGCGTCACGTCCTCCCAAACCTCAAGCTTCGTCCATTGGCTCTGACTTTCGAAGTATTTCTGACCATTCTCAAAATCAGTAAAGAATGTTGAGTTATTTGCTTTATAGAACTTCCAATCGTCGTTAAACGACTGTACTACACGAGATTGGGCGATACATTGATTACCTAGTAAGAGTGCAGCTGCTACCGCAAACAGGCTAGTAAATTTGTTCATAGATTATTTGGGTTATAATCTTCTAAAATAAACATTTAATTGAGCCTAAAGGAATTCAATCGATTGCACAATCTACGAAATCGTTTTTCACTTAACGTTTTATACTATCGTGTAAAGAATTTTAACAATAGACAAGCGAAGTTTAGTTCTTTTGATTGTTTGAAAATAGGCGTTGGGCGGAATTCAACAAAGAATGATGAGACTGGATGCTGTCAATTGGGAGATTCTCCTAAGACTTATCTGTTCGTTTTGCTATCAATAAATTGGATAATATCTTCCCGTTGATGGGGTTCAAACCAAGTAGTGTCGCCATATTTTTTGAACCAGGTTATCTGTCGCTTGGCATAGCGTCGAGAGTTTTGCTTAATACTATCGACGGCTTGCTCTAAGGTGATTTTGCCATCCAAATAATCAAAGAGCTCAGCATATCCAACCGTGAGCAGAGCGGGTTTATTACGATAAGGAATAAGGTTCTTCACCTCTTCTAATAATCCTTCTTGCATCATCAGATCTACACGTTTGTTGATCCTGTCGTACAGCAATGCTCTGTCGGTGTTTAATCCCACAGTTATAATATTGAAATCGCGTTTGCTCTTTTGATTTTTCTGATAATAGGAAATTGGTTTTCCCGTAGCCTCATAGACTTCTAAGGCACGAACGACACGTTGCGGATTATCATGATCCATTTGATCATAGTTATCTGGATCTATTGCACGCAGGCGATCTTGCAGTGCAGGTAGGCCATCCTGCTCTAAAGCAGCATTCAAAGCTTCCCTGATCTCGTCCGGAGCTTTAGGAAGATCATCCAATCCTTCGCATAATGCTCTGACAAATAAGCCTGAGCCTCCGACTACGACAACTTTATCCGTATGCAGGAAGAGCTTGTCCACCTGCATAAGCGCTTCTCTTTCGAAGTCGCCCGCCGAGTAATCATCCGAGATAGAACGCGAATTGATAAAATAATGTGGTGCCTCATGAAGTTCTTGAGCGGAAGGCTTGGCTGTGCCGATACTCATCTCTGAATAGAATTGTCTTGAATCAGCTGAAATAATGGATGTTTGATAATGCTTTGCTAAAGCAATAGCCATTGCTGTTTTACCAACAGCCGTAGGACCAACAACAACAATCAGGGATTTAGGAAACTCCATGCTTTAATGGGGGTATATATATGTTTCTACTTCAACATCCACAGGAACGAAAGTTCTTGATGGCATGGAATACAAACACTATTAGAAAAAATAAGGAACTAGCAGCTAAAGATTAAAGTCGCTAGTTCCTCAAGTAGATCTTTATTTTATTATCGACTAATAATCGTCGCTCATGCCTTTTTCGCTTTGTCCGTCTTCCTCTCCACCCTCTTCTTCATCATCGAACATATCGTAGTCATCCTCCTCATCTACACCATATTCTTCACCGGATTCATCTACATAATCGTCATCATCATCGTCGTCAGCACCTGCTACAGGGAAATTCGCAGCAGTTATGTTCTTAGGAACTTCACCAACAGATTTAAAGATTGCCGGATAGGTTTTACCGTCTTCCTCTTTCAGGATTTTGATTAGTTCCACATGGAAATCGTAAGGGCGGTCAAAATTATAGATATAATAGAATTTCTGATGCGGATCGTCGATGAACTTGCTCATTTTGATAAGTTCCATCTCCAATACGCCGGCGGCTTTCTTACGGTCATTCGGTTGATAAGCGATTTCCGTTCCTTTTTTCCATTGATCATTACTCACATAGAATGAAGATGAACGCTCTACGTCGTAACCTGTAGCGGTATGTATTGCCTGATGTAATTCTAGGAATGTGCTCTTCGAAGGCATATCTATCTCCCTATATACATCCTCATAATCCTCAAAGGTTACTCTAAATCTATAAATTGCCATTTCTTATATAAAGTTGTCTGTGGTTTAAATTCAACCGCTAAAGTTAATAATTTTTTTGCTTTTACGCTTTTTCTACTTGCTGTAGCCCTAAGCTTACGCCCTTCTCAATCATAAACGCAAAAGCAGCGTCTCTCGTATTTGAGATCTCACCTTCAAGGATGGCTTCACGGATGGCATTTTTAATCATACCGACATGTCTGCCTGGCCCGATATTAAAGGTCTTCATGATGTCGTCGCCATCGACTGGTGGCTGCCAATTACGTAGATGATCTCGCTCCTCCACATCTTTTAACTTTTGCTTCACCAGTTTGAAGTTCTCCCTATACTTCTTCTTCTTGAACTCGTTCTTCGTCGTTACATCCGCATGGCAAAGCATCATCAGCGCATCGATATCATCGCCCGCCTCAAACAAAAGTCTTCTAACGGCTGAATCCGTTACGATATCCTTTGCTAATACAATAGGACGTAAATGAAGCAGCACTAACTTCTGAACAAACTTCATCTTCTCGTTCAACGGAAGCTTCAACTCGGCGAAAAGCTTAGGTACCATCTTCGCACCCTTGTCTTCATGTCCATGGAAGGTCCATCCGCTTTTCTTGTCAAAACGCTTTGTAGCAGGTTTAGCAATGTCATGCATAATAGCCGCCCAGCGAAGCCACAAGTCGTTTGACAGCTCTGCTACATTGTCCAGCACTTCTAAGGTATGATAGAAATTGTCCTTATGTCCCTTGCCATCAATGTATTCAACGCCATGCAATTGCTGCATCGCAGGAAATATATGCTCCAGCAAACCGGTATCAAATAAATACTTAAAGCCAATAGATGGTTTGTCTGAAAGGATAATTTTATTTAGCTCGTCGGCAATACGTTCTTTAGAGATGATCTTAATGCGTTCCACTTGCTCATGAATAGCATTCAAGGCAACAGCGTCAATCTTAAAGTTCAATTGAGTCGCAAAGCGGATCGCACGCATCATCCTTAAAGGATCATCTGAGAAGGTAATCCCGGGTTCTAATGGCGTGCGGATAATGCGGTTCGCAATATCTTCTTGTCCTTGGAAAGGATCAACGAGTTCGCCATAGCTAGCCTCATTCAAGGAGAAAGCCATCGCATTGATGGTGAAGTCGCGACGATTCTGGTCATCGGCCAAGGTACCATCCTCCACAATAGGCTTTCTGGATTCCGATCGGTACGACTCTTTACGAGCTCCCACGAATTCCACCTGAAGGCCTTGATACATCAACATAGCCGTGCCAAAGGATTTAAAAACTGCCACCTTCGTATGCAGTCTCTCGCCCAGGGCCGTAGCAAACTCAATACCACTCCCCAGCACCAATATATCGACATCATCTTTGAAGGGACGCCCCATCAATCTATCCCGCACATAGCCACCAATGACATAGCAAGCAACATGTAGCTCCTCGGCAAAATCTTTGATAATGGGAAATATGGGATGTGTTAAATCTTCACTCATAGCAACAAAGTGCAAAAGTAAGGAAAAATAAAAGAAAATGCTTATTGCGATAAGCAGGAAACAACGATCTCTTAATCTCTATCTTTCGATAATCGACGGAAAGAAAGTGGATTCTCCGTTAATACAGCCTGTTCTCTACGGCGATTAACGATATGTACAGCTTCAAACATCGCTTCAACAAAAGAAGTATGCGACGCAAGATTCTGTCCAGCAATATCATAACCTGTTCCGTGATCCGGAGAGGTACGAACGACTGGCAATCCAGCTGTAAAGTTAATTCCCGTTCTGGAAGCGATATGCTTAAATGGAATAAGACCTTGGTCATGGTACATCGCTAATACCGCATCAAACTTCGTATAAGCATCTGCCGCAAAGAAGCCATCTGCCGGATAAGGTCCAAAGCAGAAAATACCTTCTTCATTCGCTTTTTCAATAGCAGGTCGGATGATCTCCAGGTCTTCCGTTCCGATCAGTCCGTCATCTCCAGCATGTGGGTTCAGGCCTAGAACTGCAATCTTCGGTTTCTGAATCCAGAAGTCTGCTTTTAAACTATCATTCATCATGCGTAGCTTATGCAAGATGCTGTCTACAGTAATTGCGGCAGCAACATCCTTGACTGGAATATGCCCGGTCACCACACCTACGCGAAGATCTTCACTCACCATAAACATCAAAACATCCTTGGCCTCAAACGCGGCCTGCAGATACTCGGTATGCCCTGGAAAATTGAAACCTTCTTGCTGAATATTATGCTTATTGATAGGAGCTGTTACTAAAGCATCGATCAAGCCCGCCTTTAAATCCTCCGTCGCTCTTTGCAAGGAAAGGAACGCGTATTTACCGCCGATCTCATTCTGTTCGCCTAAGGTGATCTTCACATCCTCTTGCCAACAGTTGATCATATTCGGACGCTTAGCATTCGCCTGATCCGCAGAGTTAATGACATTAAAGCTAAAGTCGTTCACTCCGATTGCTTTACGGTGAAAAGAAGCAACTTTCGTATTTCCATAAACAATCGGCGTAAAGAAGTCCAGAATGCGATTATCCAGCAAAGACTTAATAATCACCTCTAAACCAATCCCATTAATATCACCTATTGAAATACCAATTTTTAACTTTTCACTCATCGTAATAGCTCTTTAGTATGTCAAAAATAACAAAAAAACCTAAAAGAGCAGTTTCTAATCCTATTTAAATACTTATTTGTAACCTAACACAGTAGCCGACATAAAATAGTATCTTTGTTGATAAATTTACAGTATGAGTTCAGTACGCGCAAAGAAACACCTAGGTCAACACTTTCTAAATGATAAGAATGCAGCCCAACGCATTGTGGATGCTCTAACACCGAGTTTAGGCTTTAAACAGGTGTTGGAAGTAGGACCAGGAATGGGCGTACTATCCGATTTCTTGCTGCAGAACGAGCAATACGAAACTTTCTTAATCGATGTCGATGATGAATCCATCGAATTCCTTGCCGATAAATACCCGCAACTAGGCGAGCGATTGATCCATGGGGACTTCCTGGAACTAGATTTCAGCAAGTATTTCGATGAAAAGATGGCGGTTATTGGAAACTTCCCTTACAATATCTCTTCACAGATCTTATTCAAGATATTGGAAGAACGCAATCGCGTTGTCGAGATGGTCGGTATGTTTCAAAAAGAAGTCGCCGAACGTTGCGTAGCAAAGCCGGGCAACAAAGAATACGGTATACTTTCCGTATTCCTGCAAGCGTATTACGATGTCTCCTACCTCTTCACGGTCAAAGCTGGCGCTTTTAATCCGCCGCCTAAAGTACTATCGGGTGTTATGCGCATGGTTAGAAACAATCGCGAAACCTTGGACTGCGATGAGAAGCTATTCTGGCGTGTCGTAAAAGCAGGCTTTAACCAGCGTCGCAAAACCTTGAGGAATGCCCTATCCGCTGTTGTACCGAAAGACAAAATGAGCGATAATCCACTATATGAGCTTCGTGCGGAGCGACTAAGCGTTGCTGATTTTGAGTTGCTAACAAACGAGATCTCGAATACCAAATGATATGATAACAAAAAGTGAGTTTGCGATCGTAGGAGGAGGAGTCGCCGGCTTAACCGCTGGTATTGCACTCGAACAACTGGGGCGCGACTTCAGCCTTTTGGAACAAACCAAAGAAGTAAAGGGAATAGGTGCCGGCTTCGGATTAGCCGCCAACGCCATGCGAGCCTTGGAAATATTAGGCCTACGCCCCGAAGTAGAGAAAATAGGCTATTACCTCGGGTCCTTTGCCATTTTAGATCAACACGGAGTTATCCTCGTCAATCCCAATACCAGCACGCTTTCTGATAAGTATAAACAGCAGAACTTCGCCATACATCGAGCCGATCTTCATTTCTTTCTAATGAGCAAACTGCAACCCGAACGTTTGCAGCTCGGGAAGCAAGCCATCGAGCTAGAACAAAAATCCGATAGTATCCTATTATCCTTTGCCGACGGCAGCAAGCACGAATGCAAATACCTTATCATTGCCGATGGCGTGAAGTCGCCACTTCGTCAACAGCTAGTCCCTTCTTCTACCCCTCGATATGCCGGGTACAGTTGCTGGCGTGCAACGATCGACAACAGTGAAATCCAGCTGAGCTTAGGCACGGAGACGTGGGGGAAAGACGGTAGATTCGGGATGACACCGCTCGTAAATAACCGCATCTATTGGTATGCATGTATCAATGGGCCGCGCAATCATCCTGAATTTAGCAAATACCGCGTGGCGGATCTGCAAAGGCAATTTGCAGAGTACCACCATCCTATTCCAACCCTCCTTGCAAATACACGCGATGAAGACCTCATATGGAGCGACATCATCGATATAGCTCCGCTGAAAAACCTCGCCTATGGCCATATCTTGCTGATAGGCGATGCTGGACACGCCACGACCCCAAACATGGGACAAGGCGCCTGCCAAGCCTTAGAGGATGTCGTTGTGCTACAAGACGAATTGAAAAAGAAAACCGATGTTGTTGCGGCCTTCAAGTCCTTTGAACACAGAAGGCTGGCACGAACGAAATATATTACCGACACCTCCAAGATGATCGGACAGGTGTCGCAGTGGGAAAATCCGATCATGATCAGTGTCCGAAACACGATGATGAAAATGCTGCCCGCCAAAGCAAATCAAAAAGCCCTAGAGAAGCTTTTTAAACAAGATTTCATGACTCTTAACACCTAATTACAAATGAATATTCTAATCGTCGATGACCTTCATGAAGTCTTCTTAGAAAAATTAGACCAAGCAAAGATTCCTTATAACTATCAACCTGATATTACCCGCGAAGAAGCCGAGCAACTGATTCCCGAATACGAGGGATTAGTCATCCGCTCAAAGTTTCAGGTAGACGCTGATTTTATCGACCTAGGCAGCAGGCTCAAGCTTATTGGCCGCGCCGGAGCCGGGATGGATAATATCGACGAAGCATATGCCGGCAGCAAAGGCATCGCTTTGTTCAGTGCCAACGACGGCAATAAGGATGCTGTAGGTGAGCACATGATCGGTATGTTACTATCATTAATGAATAACTTCCGCCGTGGCGACCAGGAAGTTCGTTCGGAAAAATGGTTGCGTGAAGAAAATCGTGGATATGAACTCAAAGGACGTACAGTCGCGATCATAGGATACGGCCATAACGGACAGGCCATGGCAAAGAAACTATCCGGCTTTGAAGTCAATGTCATTGCCTACGATAAATACAAAACGGGCTTCTCCGACCAGTATGCCCGCGAGGTCTCTATGGAGGAAGTGGTTAAATTGGCCGATGTCCTGAGCTTCCACATCCCCTTAACAAGAGAAACAAAAGGCATGGTTGACGAGGAATACTTGTTCCATTTCCGTAAGCCAATCTTCTTCCTCATGGGAGCACGTGGTGGCATAGCACAGATACCGGCGGTATTGAAATATTTAGATCAAGGCAAAATATTAGGAGCTGCATTCGACGTATTGCCGATTGAAAAATTCCCCTCTCTTGCCGAACAAGCTTGGTATAAAGATCTTATCAGCCGAGACAATGTATTGTTAAGTCCGCATGTCGCAGGCTGGACATTCGAAAGCTATTACAAGCTATCAAGCGTCTTGGCAGAAAAAATGATCGCTTACATCAAAAAGTAAGCGATCCTATAATAATTAAAAGATTTAATCTCCACTCATTTGAAAAGGAGTATTTTTGTATTACAAAAATTCCTACAACATCAAACAATTTTTACAATTAAAAGCTAGGACAGGCGAAACAGAAAAACCAAAAACCATTGCACAATAAGTGCTAAATCCAATAAGTAGACCGTATGATAGTTGCGTTTACTTGTAAAAATAACAGATTTCATTAGCACCAATATCAGCAGCGTGGTAAGTAACATTCCTGCTTTTACCGGGATGCTATAGGGCGAAAAAGCGATCAAAAATAAGTGTGCAATCCCAAGAATATAGGCTAGATTAATGGCCGCGGGCTCTCCTAACATCGTAGGCACTGTCTTTAGATTATAATGGGTATCCTGCTCCATATCGCGAATATCAAATGGCAGGGTGCAGATCAGTAGGAACAGTATTTTCACCAAGCCCAAATAATTCGCCATAAACCAATCGATGGTCGCTCCTTCTACGTAAAGCTCGACGACGGGCAAGCCGACACTACTGAGCGACCACACCAATGCAATGTAGAAGAGCTTGAGCCCTGGTACCGAACGCAGGCCGCGCCGCTGTCCATTGATCCGAAGAAACGGAACTGCATAAGCCATACTGACCAGGCCGACAAAGGCTAAGTAATAAAAGGTATAAGGATGGATTTGAAAAAGAGCATAAATAAGTAAGAGAACAGCCAATATACTATTCAACCACAATAACCACTCATACTTAAATACCCATCGTGTTCTTAGATATGGCGATTGCTGAGGGTTCGCCGGTTTCGAAAGATATAAACTCAGGTTATAGAGCAAGAGTGTAGTGGTTCCTTCTATCCATAGAATAGCCGGGTTAATATCGAAGTCCAGCACGTAATACGTCAGCGCGCATTGAGCCACCGCAGCAAGGGCAATCAAAAGATTGCTGTGGACGAAAAAATGATATGTCGCTCGGATGTATTTCAATGCTCTTTCTTGCAAACAATTGACAATGCTGCTTTGATTCGCGAACACAAAAATTAGCAAATCTTCACAAAAATCGCTAGATTAGTGCTAAAGAGGTATTATTTTTTCGTTTTTAATAACAATTTGACCGAAAATAATAAAACCTTCTATAAAGATAATGTAGACCTATAATATTTTTTTATTAAAAATGAGTTTTCAAATTAAATCTTTTGAGGCGTATCAAGATGCCTATAAGAAGAGTGTAGAACAACCTGAAGCATTCTGGGCAGAGATTGCCGACAATTTCTTTTGGAAGAGAAAATGGACGAATGTTCTTGACTGGAATTTCAATGAGCCAAAGATCAAATGGTTCGAAGGTGGAAAATTAAACATCACCGAGAACTGTTTAGATCGTCATATCTATTTGAACGGCGATAAGCCTGCTATTATTTGGGAACCTAACGACCCGAACGAAGCACACCGTATATTATCTTACAAGCAATTGCTACAGAAGGTAGAGCAGTTTGCGAATGTACTGAAGAACAACAACATCCGCAAAGGTGATCGTGTATGTATCTACTTACCGATGGTTCCTGAGCTTGTTATTGCTGTCCTTGCTTGTGCACGTATCGGCGCCATCCATTCGGTGGTATTCGGTGGATTCTCCGCACAGTCAATCGCCGACCGTATCAACGACGCGGAATGTAAATTGGTGATCACTGCAGATGGCGGTTTCCGTGGCAAGAAAGTGTTGGAACTGAAAACTATCGTAGATGACGCATTGATGCAATGCAAGTCTGTAGAAAAAGTAATCGTATTGACTCGCTCACGCACGCCTATCTCCATGATTAAAGGACGTGATGTATGGTGGGAAGATGAAATCAAAAAAGTAGAAACGCAAGGCAATCCTGCTTGTCCGGCAGAAGAAATGGATGCAGAGGATGTATTGTTCATTCTTTACACATCTGGATCGACCGGAAAACCAAAAGGTGTGGTGCATACGACTGCAGGATATATGGTCTATACCGGCTATACTTTTGCTAATACATTCCAGTACCAACCGGGCGAAGTTTATTTCTGTACAGCAGATATCGGATGGATCACCGGTCATAGCTACATTGTCTACGGTCCATTATCACAAGGAGCAACTTCATTAATGTTTGAAGGTATTCCGACCTTCCCTGACGCTGGTCGCTACTGGGATATCGTCGATAAGCATAAAGTAAATATTATTTATACCGCACCAACTGCCCTACGTTCGTTAATGGCATTTGGTGACGAGTATGTAGAAAATAAAGACCTTTCTTCGCTGCGTGTCTTAGGATCCGTTGGTGAGCCTATCAACCAAGAAGCGTGGGAATGGTATCATAATAAAGTCGGCAAAGGTAAATGTCCGATTGCCGATACTTGGTGGCAAACGGAGAATGGCGGTCACTTGATCACTCCTATCGCAGGTATTACCCCTGAAATTCCAGGTTATGCAATGTTGCCATTGCCGGGAGTACAACCTACCTTGATGGATGAAAACGGTGAAGAAATTCAAGGCAATGATGTGTCGGGTAACTTATGTATCAAGTTCCCATGGCCAGGTATGCTACGCACCACTTGGGGAGACCACGAGCGTTGTAAACAGACTTATTTCTCAACCTACGAGAATATGTACTTCACCGGGGATGGCTGTTACCGCAGCCCGGAAGGTTATTACCGCATTACCGGCCGTGTGGATGATGTATTGAACGTATCAGGACACCGTATTGGTACTGCAGAAGTTGAAAACGCCATCAACATGCACGCCGACGTAGTAGAATCAGCAATCGTAGGCTACCCGCACCCTGTTAAAGGACAAGGCATCTACGCTTACGTCATCGCGAACCACCATATCGACGCCGAAAAAACACGTCAAGATATCTTACAGACCGTTCAACGTATTATCGGAGCGATCGCAAAACCAGATATCATCCAATTCGTGCAAGACTTACCAAAAACAAGATCCGGTAAGATTATGCGCCGAATCCTTAGAAAAATCGCCGAAGGCGAATTGAACAACCTCGGAGATACATCGACCCTACAAGATCCAACCGTAGTGGACGCGATTATCAAAGGAGCAGAAGAATTCAGATCGCAATCGTAAGTAAAAACTACGAAGAGATACAGCAGGAGGCTGTCTAAAAAGGTCTC
>NZ_DKLH01000079.1:0-40296 GCF_002455685.1 Sphingobacterium sp. UBA6645 | reverse complement strand
TTTAGACAGCCTCTTTTTTTATGGATTTCGCTTAAGATTAAGCGTTGATTTCTGATTTGTATTGATCTGCTGTTAATAATGCATCAACATCTGCAGCATTGTTCAATTTCACACGGATAATCCAACCTTCACCGTAAGGATCCGAATTTACTAATTCAGGAGATGCATCGATCGCATCGTTTACTTCTAAGATTGTCGCTGTAACTGGGATAAATAAGTCAGATACAGTTTTCACCGCTTCAATAGTACCGAATACTTCGTTCGCTGCTACTTCTTCACCCACTGTATTGATATCTACGAATACGATATCTCCTAATTCGCGTTGTGCGAAGTCTGTAATACCGATAACAGCTTCATCACCTTCCACACGAATCCATTCGTGATCTTTGGTGTATTTTAATTCAGAAGGAAAATTCATGTTTTTAATTTTTGTATTTCCCCAAAAATAGGATTAAGAAAGGAGATTACAAATTTAAATGTATTTTTATCGTATGAATAAGAGTATCGTTAAGCTGGCGAAAATAAGCCAAAAGGAAGAGCGTTTAATTATCGGATTGATGTCCGGAACTTCGTTGGATGGTTTAGATATTGCCTTGTGTAGAATTGCCGGCTCCGGCACTTCAACCGAATTATCGCTTCTTCACTTTACAACGATGCCTTATGAAGACGAGTTCAGAGAATGGGTCCGTCAGGTGTTTGCGAAACGCGAGATAGATCATCAGGTACTTTGTGGGCTTAACGCTTACGTCGCTGAGGTCCATGCGCGTCTTATCCTAGATGCCCTAACCGAATGGGGTATTGATCCGGAAGAAATCGACGCGATTGCTAGTCATGGACAAACCGTATTTCACGCGCCACAGTCACTTACCGGCGACAACCGCTTGCCCAATTCTACGCTACAGATTGGCGATGGCGATCATTTTGCAGTACGTACGGGCATCATTACCTTAAGCGACTTCCGACAGAAGCATTTGGCTGCAGGCGGCGAAGGAGCTCCTTTGGCGGCCTATGGCGATTATCTTTTATTTAGCTCTCCCGATGAGCACAGGATATTATTGAATATTGGCGGTATCTCTAATTTTACGTTCTTACCACAGGTCGGAACCGGCTTGGAAGCTTATGCTACAGATTTAGGACCGGGTAATACCATGATGAATCAGTATATATTTCACCATTTTGGGAAGGAGATGGATTTAGATGCTGAACTCGCTCTATCAGGCAAAGCAGATCCTAATCTATCGAAACGTTTAATAAGCCATAACTTTTTGGCCCTTCCTTTCCCGAAAACAACCGGTCCGGAACTGTTCAACTTAGACTACTTGAGCCTTTGTCTGGAAGATTTACATTCTAATCAAGATTTCTCCCATGCGGATATCATGGCCACGTTGAACACATTTTCTGCTGAAACAATGATAGAGGGTATTAAAAGGGCAATCGAAGGCTTAGAAAACGTAAAGGTCTATGTAAGCGGTGGGGGCTTGCACAATCCTATGCTTATGGAACAACTGAAAGCAGCTTTCCCGAATGCAGTATCCTCTTTCCTACAATTGGGATTGGATCCCGACGCGAAAGAAGCCTGTCTTTTTGCGGTGCTAGCCAATGAAACATTGGCCGGAGATCCGAATAACGTGACTTCCATCAAAGACTCTCCAGCGGTATGTATGGGGAAAATCAGCCTTCCCTATTGATCTAATGCAGTATGGATAAACTGCTTGAAGGGAATCATGCTTTCGTATGATTTGATCACGATATCTAGGGCTTTGTTAGATTCCATGTCTTTGCGACTGATATTCTTGGATAGAATAAAACTGCGGTGTTTTAGTATGTCAATATGCTCGTGATCGGCAGCATAGCCCGCGGGTGGTCTGCTCAGCTTGTCTTCGCTCGACATGTTTTCAGGCTTCCAGCCGCCTTTTTCTAGCGATTCGAACAAATCCTTCGCGTTATAATCAATCTCCTGTCTTATGGCTTCTAAGTGCTGTTTTTCGGGGCGCCAATAGCCAACAGCTAAGAAAGTGTCTTCGGGAGCAATATGTATATAATATTCCGGGCCCGCGAGCTTTCTTCCGTCTACGGAAATTCCGGCGGCAAACCAGGACTTATAAGGATCCTTATTCTTAGAAAAACGAACATCGCGGTAGATGCGGAACAAGCACTTCTTCGCCGAAATGTCGGTATGTATATGGGGATCTAGATCGGCTAATCGTTGAATAATGGCCTCAATAAATTCAATGACATTGTTGTGTGCAGCATCGTATGCTGCCTTATGCTCTTGGAACCACTCTCTGTTGTTATTTTCCTTTAAGCTTACTAAGAATTCAAAGCTTGCCTTTTCGATTTTCATGTGCGTCTAAATAAATAAGAGTAAGAGAAACACTAATGGTGCGGCAATTAAAAGTCCGTCGAAACGGTCTAAGAATCCGCCATGGCCAGGGAGTATCTGTCCGGAATCCTTAATTCCGAGACTGCGCTTCAGCATGGATTCTACCAGGTCGCCCAGCGTACCGAATACCGAAATGATCAGCGCGACGCTCCCCCACTGCATCTTGGTCAAAGAACCAAAATACTGCTCTAGATTTAATGCAATCAGCACTGCCAATGCAACGCCTCCGATAAAGCCTTCCCAAGTTTTGTTCGGGCTAATACGCTCGAATAGTTTGGTCTTGCCAAAAGCTCTACCCGATAAATAGGCTCCTGTATCGTTTGCCCAAAGAATAATTAAGAACCCTAGAGGAATGTAGGGGTTGAAGCTTCCTTGAACAAAACCCAATGCGATAAAGAATAAAAAAGGGATAGCCCCATACCAAATTCCAAGATAAGTGTATGCAATATCATGAAAGGGCTTATCTCGTTTTAAAAACAGAGAGGCAATGAAAATAAAGGAGAATAATGGCAAAATGAGCCATAGGTATTTTACATCAATTTGACCCAATAGATATAAAGAAACCAATAATGCCAATACTGCAGCAGTGCCCAGACCAAGCGCCATCAATGGTTTTGTTTCTTCTGTTTTGCAAATGACAAAGAATTCGCGTGCTGCAAACACCCCGATCAAACTAAAAAACGCCACGAAGACATACTGATTCAATAGGGTTGCTAACACCAACGCAATCACAAAAAAGAGTCCTGTTATTGCTCTAGTCTTCATTGCTTAGTAATTCTTCATCGTTAAAACTATCCATAAGTGCTGTCGCTTCCAAGGTATGCTCATTATCTACATAGAGTTCTACCAATCCAAAATGATAGGAAGAATCTTGTTTATTTAATACCACAGCGGGGATATTGTTTTCTACCAACATCTGTTTTACGATTTCCGCCTGCAGCGGATTCGTAAAAACTTTTACTTTAGTCCAATTCGGATTCATCTAATCTTTTTAGTTCTTGTGACTTTTTATAAAAATAGTAACCGATCAATAAGGCCGCGATAAAGCTCGTGAAGTATATGATCGGTGAATAAACGTCTGCAGATTGCAGGTCGTCGTATGTCTTTCCTTGTTTATGGAAGGTATAGGCAATGATGGTTACTGTGGCATTATTCACAAAATGGGCAAATACCGGAACCCATATATTTTTGGTCCACACAAAGGCATATCCGAATATCAATCCGAGGATCATCCGTGGGAAAAAACCAAAGAACTGAACGTGGATCGCTGAGAAGATAATTGCGGTGATCCAGATGGCCGCATGTTGGTTGTCGAATATTCGATAACAGATATTTTGTAAGGCTCCGCGGAAAAAAAGCTCCTCCACAATGGCGGGTATTACAGCCATAACCAAGATATTGACCATTAACCATTTCGGGCTATCGACCATGACCAAGCTCTTGGTCAGGTCTGCCATCGCATCTTCTTGCGTGCGCATCCAGGTTTCAATGCCGACAAGACTCTCCGGCAAGCTCATCTCCATATTCCATCGGCTGATGAGTTCCATAATCGGACTTGCCGCTAAAAGGAAAAGAAAGCTTAATCCGAGAAATAGATTCAATCGGCTATTTCTGGAAGGAAAGTAATCGAACTGTTCTCTTTCTATCCGTTGCAATAGCACCGCAGGAAAGAGGAAGGTGCCTAAGCTGCTACTTGCTAATAGCAGGTAGAGCAAACTACGGTTGGATTCAGCTAAACTAAGTGGGTTACCGAGCGAAGTGATATCAAATTTTCCGGAGAATAGGGCAAAAAGGACAATGACAACGATCTGCGAAACTAATGCTCCTACAAAGGTAAAGCCTAGCAAGGTCACTAGGGAAAGCCATGGCGAATGTGGTTTGGCGGCGTTCATATACTTATTGCTACTTAGAAAGTACAGCCATCAGGTCCGCAGCTTGCATCACCATCCTGGTCATTTAACATTTGGATTCCTGGGTTATTGGCTTTCCATTCGCTGAAGCTTTTCTCAAGCACTTCAACGAAGGACGCAACGGGCTGTGCTCCGGAAACTGCATATTTACGGTCGAAAAGGTAAAACGGTACCCCGCGAATACCGATGTGTTGCGCCTCTTTGATGTCTTGTTTTACTGCGTATGCATATTGCTCTGAGCTTAGTGCATCTTTAATTTCTTCTGCTGAGAAACCTAATGACTCGCCGACTTGTAGTAAAACATCGTCATTTTCGATATTTAATCCAGAAACAAAATGAGCCCCGAAAAGACGTTCTTTCATATCACTAGCTTTCCCTTTATTTTCGGCAAAGTGGATTAAGATATGTGACTTAAATGTATTTGCAGGGATATTGCTGTCGAAATCTATAGTAAGACCAGTTTCCTTAGCCATTTTGACAACATGAGAGGTCATTTCTTTGGCCCGTTCTATCGGCATCCCTTTTGATTTACTCAGCATAGAATACACCGTTTCTCCGGGTGTAAAGTGAGTTTCTGGGTTTAATTGATAGCTTTTATAGGCTACTTTTATTTGATTTGCAAAATCAACAGAAGCTAAAGCTTTTTCAAAATGATGCTTCCCAATATAACAAAAGGGGCACATGATATCCGACCAAATTTCTACAAGCATAGTCAAAAATACTGTTTTAATGGCATTAAACGAAAAAGCCCCAGCTTTTTGCCGGGGCTTACCATTTAGTTTACACGGATTGGATCCGCTGGTTTCTTGAGTTCTTTATATGGATAGGTTTTCATTTCCTCTAATAACAGCTGTACGGTGCGTTCTAGCTGCGGATCTCTTCCTTCCAATAGGTCTTTAGGCATTTGCTCGACAAAGATGTCTGGAGCCACCCCTTCGTTTTCTATGATGTAATTTCCATTTAAGTCGAAAACACCAAAGTTAGGCGAGGTAACACTTCCACCATCTAGTAGCGGAGGGTATCCGGAGATACCAACTAGGATTCCCATGGTTGTGCGTCCCACTAGTTTACCTAAGTTTTTGAAACGGAACATGTATGGCATCATATCACCACCAGACCCCGCATTTTCATTGATGATCATGGCTTTCGGACCGAAGATACCGTTGCCCGGTGTCGTAAAGCTCTTTCCGTCGCGAATTCCCCAACCGGCAATCAGCTCACGTGATAATAGGTCGATGACATAATCGGCTACCGATCCGCCCCCATTATTACGTTCGTCGAGTAGCAGGGCTTTTTTGTCCATTTGCGAGAAATAATAACGGTTGAAGGAAGTGTATCCTTCTCTTCCGGTATTCGGCATATAAACGTAAGCTATTTGCCCATTGCTTAACTCATCTACTTTCTTTCTATTGCGCTCTACCCAATGTTGTCTGCGCAAGGCGACCTCATTTGAGAAGGAAATAGGGCGTACAATAACGTCTTTAGCTCCTGATAGACTAGGTTTATCATTCACCTTTAAATAGATCTGCTTGCCTACAGTAAAATCAAACAGGCTATAGATATCGATATCCGAAGTCAGTTCTTTGCCATTTACCGCAAGAATATACATGCCTTCGCGAATATTCAAGCCCGGTTCTGCCAAAGGTGCTTTAAACTCAGGGTTCCAGTCCATACGGTTGTAGATACGTTTGATTTTATATCTATTGTTTTCGATCGCATAATCTGCACCTAAAACTCCCGTAGACACGGATGGCGCTGAAGGCTCATCGCCAGGCATGATGTAGTTATGTCCTACGACCATCTCACCCATCATTTCATTCAATAGGTATCCTAGGTCGGAACGGTGATTTACATAAGGCAGGAACTTCTCGTATTTCGCTTTCACAGCATTCCAATCAACGCCGTGCATATTCTCTACATAGAAGAACTCCTTCTGCATCGCCCAAACCTCGTTGAAAATCTGATTCCATTCGGCGGCAGGATCTACCTGAAGCTTGATATTGTCCATCTTCAATTTGCCTGACTCGCCAGCAGGTTTCTGGCCGGCATTGACGATATAATATCCCTGACGGGTGCTATATAGCATTTGTTTACCATCAGCAGATACGGCATAGCTTCCTAGTTTATCTACCAACGTTTTCTCTTCTAATTTGTTGAGATCAAATGCTATTAAACTTCCGTTTCGAACGTATAAGAGTGTGTTTTCTACATTTCCATTGAAGTTGTAAGCTCCTGCAGGAATTGGGAGTGCAATGATTCTGTTGTTGATGTTCGCATAATCCACTTTAACGGGCTTTACTTTATCAGTCGCCTTGTCTTCAGTTTTTGACTTGTCGGTTGACTCCTTCTTGCTGTCCTTCTTCTTAGCTGTTTCTTTCTCCTTCTTATCTTCTTCTTTCACTGGCGCATCGGTTTTTACGGTCTCCTCATCACTTTCATTTTTAAAGATAGAAGGGCTGTCGCTGGAAAGGATAAAAGCATACGCATTATACTCTGGTCGACGATCATAGGCTGTCATGTGAAGACCACTATTCGTTAAGCCGATGTTTGTACTTGCATTAAAGACTAAGTATTTGCCGTCGCGTGTAAAGGTAGGCTGACTCACAGCACTCATGCCATCAGTTATTTGCTGCGATTGCTTGCTATCTAAATGATAGATGAATATCGCATTGACGCCATTATTCAAGACTTTGCTATACGCGATAAGTTTGGAATCAAAAGACCAACTAGGTTGGAAAGGATTGTAGCTTCTGCCTGTATGTGAACCCAAATAATCGTCTGCAATCTTCGTGATCTGCTTAGATTCGATATCCACATAATACAAGTTCAGATGCGCGTCATTGAAGAACAGCTTCTTGCTATCGGGAGACCAAACGGGCTGAAAATAGAAGTTTGAATCGCCTAGTTTGATATAAGTTGGCTCGTCCATAGCCTTCTGATCGCGAAGCACGAGTTCGTAGCGTCCGTTCTTATCAGAAAGGTAGGATATCCACTTTCCATTCGGCGACCATGCAGGATATCGCTCATGAGAGCCCGGTGAATTAGAAATGTTCCGAGCATCACCCTTTTCTTTAGGCACGGTGAAGATCTCGCCTCTGGATTCGAATAATGCGCGCTGACCCGTCGGTGAAATATTCCAGCCGCGGATAGCATTGTTCATTTCAACGTAATGTGGTCGTTTATAAACAGCATCAGCGTTTAATTGTATAGCAAGAGATTTGTTTTCTTTAGTGCTTGTATTCAACAGATGTATTTTGCCGGCTTGCTCAAAAACGAGTTCATTGTCCCTGCCCTGTAATGTGCGGACATCGTAATCTGTAAAGCTAGTTAATTTCTCAACCTTCTTAGTTTTGACATCGTAGCTGAATATGTTGACGATTTTATCGCGATCCGATAGAAAATACACCTTATCAGCCATCCAGATCGGTTTAACATCATTACATCTTTCGCCCGGAACAACCTGAACGTCCTTTGTTTTAGTATCAAAGATCCAAATGGATGGCATGCCTCCACCTCTATAGCGCTTGAACGCCACAGCATCACGCTCCGTAGGGTCGGTATTTTTGATATAAGCCCAATAACGTCCATCCGGAGAAGGAGCGCCTTGAGAAGCCTCCGGCATCATTAAAGGTAGATCCAATGCTCCATCCAATTTAGATTTATACAACCGGCTGCCTAAAGAATAGTCAAACTCTCTAGCCGTCGTGAAATAAACCTCATCGTTAGATAACCAACCCCGAACCACATCAGCAGACGGATGGCTAGTAATCCTTTTCGGTTCGCCACCATGTATGGAAATAACATACACATCGGTATTCCCGTCATAGTTACCTGTAAAGGCAATCTGGCTACCATCTGGCGAGAAAATAGGATTTCGCTCGACCGCAGGATTCACAGTTAAGCGTTTCGGATGTTGACCGTTTTTCTCAGCAATCCAAATATCACCACCATAAACGAAGGCTACATGTTGATCGCTGATTGTTGGATGTCGTAATAGAAGAGTTTCGTTTGTCGATTGAGCAAAACTAATCTGACTTGCTGACAAGGCAAGCAGAGTGAATAGATTCTTTAGCATATATTCAATTGGTAGTCAAAAATTGGGTTAAAAATTTCTCTAATATAAACTTATTTTTTCTGAAAGTATCTGTGAGCAAGCGCAATCAAGAAACTTCATCGCTCATTATATCGCAAAGAAACCAAAAAGGTTGTTACAACAATCCGCATATCGAACATGTTACAACACAAAAAAAGCCGGACAATGTCCGGCTTTGCAATATTTTATTTTAAATAAGGTACTAACCTTCTCCGTTAGCAATTTCTTCATCAACCAAAATACGACCACAGTGCTCGCAAATGATGATTTTCTTACGCTGACGAATCTCTGATTGCAATTGAGGTGGAATCTTGTTGTGACATCCTGAACAGCTATCACGCTCAATGAAAACAACTGCTAAACCGTTGCGGAAAGAGTTACGAAGTTTGTTCGTTACTTTCAATAAACGGTCTTCAATGTTCTTTTCAGCAGCATGTGCTTCAGCAAGTAACTGATCTTCTTCTTTCTGAGTTTCAGAAGTAATGGTATCTAGTTCTTGTTTTTTCGCATCCAATTCGCCTTTGCTGAACTCTACGTTTTTCAAAGTAGCATCGTAAGATTCAGTTTTGTTCTTGATTTCGAACTCCGCTTCACGAATACGCTTTTCACAAACTTGAATTTCTAATCCTTGGATTTCAATCTCCTTAGAGATTGCGTCATATTCACGATTGTTTTTTACTTCGTTCAGTTGCGCTTCATATTTCTTGATCGCTGTTTGCGAATCTTTGATCATATTCTTGCGCTTCACAATTGAATCCTCTAATTCGTCTAATTCATTACGAATTTTTTCAATACGTGTATCTAGACCCGCGATTTCGTCTTCTAGGTCAGCTACCTCAATAGGTAACTCGCCACGTACCTGGCGAATTTTATCGATTTGGGTTTGAACTGATTGCCAAGCCCATAATGCTTTTAGTTTTTGTTCTACGGTTTGTTCCATTAACTGTAGTATTTTATTGGATTTGTGTCTATTTCCGTCAATAGGACAGCAAAGTTAGCAAATTTTTTCCGAATTATATCCAATAATAATTCTTGTGTAAATTGTTCACTTTCAAAATGTCCAATATCGGCGATTACTATTTTACCTTCTGCATCAAAAAACTCATGATATTTATAATCTGCTGTGATAAAGATATCAGCTCCCGAACGTATGGCGTCATTTAATAAGAAGCCGCCGGCACCTCCACAAAGTGCCACTCGGCTGATATTCTTTCCTTGAGTTGCTGTATGTCGTATGACTTGCAAATTGAATTTATCTTTCAGATAAGCCAAGAAATCTCGCTCACTCATCGGGTTTTCTAAGTTACCGATTGCTCCCGATCCGACGTAAGAGTGCGTATTTTCCAAGTTAATAATATGATAGGCCACTTCTTCATAAGGATGCGAAGCAAACATCGCTACTAGTATCTGACGTTCAAGTTGCACAGGGAAAATTACTTCAATTTTCGTTTCCTCAACGCGTTCCTGCGAACCTACCTCTCCTATAGTAGGGTTGGCTCCTTCTAATGGTCTGAATGTTCCATAACCTGCAGTATTATAACTACATTGGTCGTAATCTCCTATTTGCCCTGCACCGGCTTCGAAGATAGCATCTCTCACAGCGTCTACATCGGCTCTCGGAACATAGACCACTAATTTTTTCAAAAGACCTGCTTTTGGTCTCAACACCGCCTGATTCTGAAGACCTAATCGATCTGCCATCATCGAGCTTACCCCACCTTGAATATTATCCAGGTTTGTGTGGATAGCGTATAAGGCGATATTATTCTTAATTGCTTTGATTACCGTTCGCTCGACATAGTTTTTACCAGTTAGTTTCTTCAATCCAGAGAAGACGATGGGGTGATGGGATATGATCAAACCACATCCTTTTACAATTGCGTCATCGACAACAGCTTCTGTACAATCTAGTGAAATTAATGCTTTATCAATTTCCTGCTCTGGGTTTCCGACGATAAGGCCAGAATTATCATAACTCTCTTGATAATTCAAAGGAGCAATTTGCTCCAAATAGGATGTAATATCTTTAATTTTCATCTTCCGTCTGATTATTTAATTGCTGTTCCTTCCATTTATCATGCGCAAGCAATAGCGATCTATACTGATTGATTTTGAACCAATAAGTAACGAAATAGACCAGGCTCACAATCATGCTCAACATTTTCCAAAAAATAGGAAAAGGGAGATTGTATATTAGAAAAGACCATGCAAAGGTCATTCCAGCGCCCATAGAAGGGTTTTCTTCTACGGCAATCTTACGATCATAAAACTCATTATTAAGGGAATAGGATAAACGCCGAGCCACTTCGAAGTTCCAATATATATTGAAGAATGGTATCACTAGAAACCATGCCTGATTTGGAAGAATAGCTTGATTCTCTTTAGAAATGAGCTTAAGGGTATTTCTGACGGTATTGGCGAATAGTATCCAAACCAATAAGATAAGGATAAAGAAAATGATCGCTAAACGTTGAAAATCTGCTAAAACTTCAGGGGATAATATTTCGGGCATTTATTTACTATTACTCAAATTGAAAATTGACTCCAATAAAGATACAAAAGATACCGTTAAATCGACTTTTATGGATGTACTTATTAAAATTAGCCAGCAAATAATAGGAATATGCATGGTTTTTTATGCAAATCTATCGGCTGATTTCGCCACTTTTCTATAGTCTGCGTATAGATATACTCGTCGTCCGCCGTGATATTACATGCGATACACAGTTTCGTTTGTGGCTTTGCTGTCTTTAAAAGCTCCGATAATAGCTGATTATTTCTGAACGGAGTCTCGATAAAAATCTGTGTTCTTTTTTCTCTTGCGCTTTCCTGTTCAATATCTTTTATCTTTTTCGTTCTAGCTCCTTTATCAATAGGTAAATAGCCAAGGAAGCAAAAGTTCTGCCCATTAAAACCGGATGCCATCAGCGACAAAAGAATAGAACTTGGCCCTACCAGAGGAACGACCTTAATCCCGCGCTTGTGTGCCTCAAATACCACATCAGCACCCGGATCCGCTACACCAGGGCAACCCGCTTCCGACATCAATCCTACATCTTCACCTTTCAATGCAGCGGCAAAAAGCTCCTGATAATTTACCTTATCTCGAGCATGTTTTCCATAATCATGAATCAGCAGTTGATTTTGCGGAGTCTTCAGTCCGGCTTCCTTCAGAAATTTCCTTGCCGTCTTTTCATTTTCTACGATATACTCCCTGATGTGGTTGATTAATTCTAGATGAAATAGGGTATACGAGGCTTTCTCCGCCTGCTCTGCTAGCGGTACGGGTATTAAATAAAGGGTTCCTTTTGCCATAATGCAAACCTACTTATTTAAAGTTTTAAAACGCTTAGGAACTACAATTTATTACCCCTTTTGCGCATGTTTACTGTCTTGGCTCAACAAACCAGAGGCTATAGCTGTGTGAGCTAAGCGCTATCCTCCAATTACTTATGTAAAATAAATGTAGAAAAATATACTATTTTCAAACCATCGCATGATTATATTTGTCTGAATTATAAGTTTTAATATATTTGACTGAAAATGGCGACACAAACCACATCAGGCGTAAAAATATCGGTTGAAGCGATTTATCAATCAGAGTACTCCAATCCAGAGAATGAGCACTTTATGTTTGCGTACCGTATTACAATAGAAAATACGAGCGAATATACCGTACAGCTTATGCGCAGACATTGGAATATCTTTGACTCCAACGGTGATACAAAGCAAGTCGACGGCGAAGGTGTTGTTGGTGAGCAACCTGTGCTCCAGCCTGGAGAAGTCCACCAATATGTCTCCGGATGTAATCTAAAGACAGACTTAGGCTTTATGGAAGGATATTACGAGATGCTCAGACAGTTGGACAACTCCATCTTCCATGTCCACATCCCACGATTTAATCTTATTGCAAGCTACCGTTTGAACTAACAGCAAAGGTCAGCCCTCTGTCTACTTTACATTAATAGAGAGTACTTTTATAAATATTTAATAATTTTGTGCTTGGATAATTACGTCAACACAGCAGGTGAGTATACTAAGCACAGAACAAGTTAGCCATTCCTATAACGATAAGTGGCTATTTACTGATTTACATTTTGCATTGCAGAAAGGAGATCGGGTAGCATTGGTCGGAATCAATGGAACAGGAAAATCTACCCTATTAAAAATATTAGCCGAAACGGTTATTCCCAACAAAGGTCGTGTGGTAAAAGAAAAGGGATTACGCGTGGGTTATCTCCCACAAGATCCCGATTTCTCTGATCTTAAAACTATCAATGATTTTATCTATTCGGCTGAAAATGAGCAACAACAGCTCATTAAGGAATATGAGGAAATGATTGATAATCAAGATGTTAACTCTAAAAAGTTTCAAGATTTAACAGACAAACTCACCGCATTAAATGCTTGGGAATATGAGAATAATATTAAAACTATTCTCAATAGATTTCAGATCAAAAACTTTAATCAAAAGATTGAGTCCCTTAGCGGTGGACAAAAGAAACGCTTGGCTCTAGCGAAGCTTCTAATCGACGAACCGGACATTTATATACTGGACGAGCCTACCAACCACTTGGATATTGAAACCATCGAGTGGTTAGAAAAGTTACTCACAACCGGAAGCAAAACGGTGCTCCTCGTCTCTCACGATAGGTACTTCTTAGATAATATCTGTACGGAAATTAGAGAGCTCGACAAGGGCAGTATCTATCTGTATAAGGGCAGCTATGCATACTTCCTGGAAAAGAAAGCAGAGCGCGAAGCGAACGATATCCTGGCTGCAGATAAAGCACGCAATCTATGGCGTAAAGAGCTAGATTGGATGCGCCGTCAGCCACAAGCTCGAGGCACAAAAGCGAAGGCGAGAATTGAATCTTTCTATGATCTGGAAGAGCGATCGAAAGGGCCAAGACATAAGGATCAAGTAGAACTAAGTGTCAAAGTATCTCGTCAAGGAAATAAAATATTAGAGTTGGAGGAAGTCGGATTTGCCGTAGCAGATAAGACTATCATCAACTCCTTCACCTATACTTTTAAGAAGGGGGACCGTATTGGTCTAGCAGGAAGGAACGGAAGTGGGAAGACGACATTTTTAAATTTGATCACCGGTGCTCTCTCTCCTACCCAAGGAAAAATTGATGTAGGCGAAACTACGAAATACGGTTATTACAAACAGGAAGGTTTACAGGCAAGATCCGATGAACGCGTCCTGGATGTTGTTAAAAATATTGCGGACTTCATCGAAATGAAGAATGGAGAAGTCATTACGGCATCCCAGCTCCTAACTAAATTCTTATTTCCACCAGAGAAGCAATTCGGATTAATCAACAAACTAAGCGGTGGGGAAAGAAAGCGACTACAGCTGATGCGCGTGTTAATGGCTAACCCGAACTTCCTCATTCTCGATGAGCCATCCAACGATCTCGATATCGATACCTTGAATGTGTTGGAAGATTTCTTAGAACAGTATCCCGGTATAATCATCTTAGTATCCCATGATCGTTACTTATTGGACAAGCTGACAGATCAACTTTTCATATTTACGGGCGATGGAGAAGTTGTTATTTATAATGGTAATTACGCCGACTTTAAATTAGAGCAAGAGGAGCTTAATAAAAAGGTTGAGAAGAAGGTTGAAAAGCCGAAGCCCGTTATAGAAAAGAAACAAAAGCTTAGCTATAAAGAGCAGCGTGAATTTGAATCCCTAGAGACAGAAATCGCCGAATTGGAAGAGCAGATAGCCGAGCTAACTACTACCCTATCGAACACAACCGATCACGTCGAGTTACAAAAGATAGCAGAAGAAATAGAAAAGCATAAAGAATCGCTTGATGCGAAAAGCGAACGTTGGTTAACCCTTGCAGAATTTGCATAAGGTTCCACGTGAAACAATAGATTAAAACAACGGGTAATAAAACTTCGTTCCACGTGGAACAGAAAATATAAATATGTTTAAAAAATATAACGTCATTGTAGTTGGAGCCGGCCATGCCGGATGTGAGGCGGCAGCGGCAGCTGCTAACTTAGGATCGTCTGTGTTGCTCATCACCATGAACATGGGTGTTATCGCACAGATGAGTTGTAACCCCGCTATCGGCGGAGTAGCGAAAGGACAGATCGTTAGAGAGATTGACGCGATGGGTGGATACACTGGTATCATTGCAGATAAGTCAACCATACAATTCCGCATGCTAAACCTATCAAAAGGACCAGCCATGTGGAGCCCCAGAACACAGAACGACAGAATGCGTTTTGCAGAAGAATGGAGATGGCAACTAGAGTCTATACCAAACTTAGACATGTGGCAAGACACCGTAAAAGAGGTAATCGTTGACAACGGTAGAGCTAAAGGAGTCATCACATCCATGGGAATTCGTATCGAAGCAGACGCAGTCATATTAACAAACGGAACATTCCTAAATGGAGTAATACACGTCGGAGAAAAGAAATTTGGCGGTGGTAGAACAGGAGAAAAAGCAGCAACGGGATTAACAGAACAGTTAGTATCCTTAGGCTTCGAATCCGGAAGAATGAAAACCGGTACTCCCCCTCGCGTCGACGGCCGAAGCCTAAACTACTCCTTAATGGAAGAACAATGGGGCGATGAAAAAAGAGGTAGATTTTCTTATACGAAAGTCGATGTTCCAACAGAACAACGCTGCTGTTGGATCACCTATACGAATGCCGAAGTACACGAAGTTTTGAAAACAGGCTTCGAGAAATCACCAATGTTCACCGGCCGCATCAAAGGCTTAGGTCCGAGATATTGTCCTTCGATAGAAGATAAAATCAACAGATTCGCAGAGCGCGAAAGACATCAGATCTTTGTAGAACCGGAAGGATTTCGAACAGTAGAAATATATGTCAACGGATTCTCCACCTCTTTACCAGAGGACGTGCAACTAAAAGCATTACAACTAATCCCAGGATTTGAAAATGCGAAGATGTACAGACCGGGATATGCCATTGAATATGACTTCTTCCCTCCGATGCAACTTGACCTAACATTAGAAACGTTGCACGTGAAACATCTATTCTTTGCTGGCCAAATTAACGGAACGACAGGATACGAAGAAGCGGCAGCTCAAGGATTCGTAGCCGGTATCAATGCGCACCAAAGAATAAATGATCTTCATGAATTGATCCTAAAAAGATCGGAGTCTTATATCGGTGTATTGATCGATGACCTTGTGACAAAAGGTACGGAAGAACCATACCGAATGTTTACATCGCGCGCGGAACACAGATTACTACTACGTCAAGATAATGCAGATATCCGCCTTACCCCTATCGCTCATAAATTAGGATTAGTATCTGACGAAAGGTTAGCCATCGTAAATGAAAAAATAAAAAACTCAGACGACATCGTAGATTACTTCAGAACAAACTCTGTATCCACAGAAACGATGAATCCCGTTTTAACAGAAAAAGGTTCTAGTCTATTGACACAAAAAACTAGACTCTTCAATATCCTTAGCAGACCACAAATCGAGATCAAGGACTTAGCGAAAGCCGACGAAGAACTACGCACTTACTTAAGCCAGTTCAACGAAGAGACAATCGAACAAGCAGAGATTAAAGTGAAATACGAAAGCTACTTCGAGAAAGAAATGGAGATCGTGAATAAAATGAAAAAGATGGAAGACAAAGAAATCAATCCTGACTTTGATTATAATTCGCTAACTTCCCTATCCATTGAAGCACGTCAAAAACTACTGAAAGTGAAACCAAGAACATTGGGCCAAGCTTCACGAATTTCAGGAGTTTCGCCGGCCGATATTAGTGTTTTAATGGTACACATGAGTTAATATACTGAATATCAGTAAATTAACTATAAAAAGTATACAATCAATATAAAGCGATATAAACGAATAAATTAAAATTTATGACTTCTGATTCCAAAAAAGATAAAAACTCTTTAAATCGCTTAAAAATAGCCTTAATCACAAAATGGCCATTCTTATTAGTTTTAATAGTCATCAGCTTTAGCTTTTTTCAATGTGCAAACATGCAACGTCCAACGGGCGGCCCAAAAGATTCCTTACCACCAAAAGTATTGAATGAATCTCCGGCAAACCTGACTAAAAATTTCAAAAACAAAGAAATCGTTTTAACATTTGATGAATACATTAAAATAACGAATCAGCAGAAAGAGTTCACCATCTCACCAGATGTCGAAACTCAACCCATTTATAAAATCAAGAAAAAGAACTTACATATTGTTCTTCCAGATTCCCTAGAAGCTAACACGACTTATACGATCAACTTCGGTAAGGGCTTGGTAGATTACAATGAAGGTAATCCCCTACCCAACTATACTTACGTATTCGCAACGGGCGATCAACTCGACTCCCTATCGATCACCGGTAAAGTGATGAATGGTTACAAAAAGACTTTTGATTACTCAGAAGACAAAGATGTTAATGTCATCCTTATACCGACCAGCCGAGACAGCATTTTTGGAAAACGAAAAGCATCTTATTATACAGCTGTAGATTCATCTGGAAACTTCCAATTTAACAACCTCCGTGAAGACACCTATCGTATCTATGCCATCAAGGAACAAAATAACGATAAGATATTCAACGGCCCGGATGAATGGATAGGCTTCTTACAGGATAGCTTAGTTTTAACCAGCAACATACACAACATACATTTGGAATATACCAAAGGAAAAGCTTCTATCTTGCGGAATCTGGACAAGAAAATGGAAAAAGACGGTAGTATTTTCCTAACCTTTAATAGGCCCCTAGAAGATCCGGAATTAACGATTATTGCTCCGGCGGAACTAGACGCAAATAAATTGGTCCGCTTCAATGAAACAGTCGATACGGCCAGAATGTATTTGGAATCTGTTGATATCGATTCATTGAATATAGAATTATCCGAAGCAGGCGAAGTAATGGATACCATCAAATTCCGTAAGCCTCGAAATCTCAAAACAGAACGTATTATAGAGCCGAATTTCAATATCACGAATAAAGTAGATCGCGTAAAGCACATCGAACTACGTTCCAACTATCCTATTGCCTCAGTCGATAAGAACAAAATCATCCTTAATGAGGACTCTGTTTCACGTAGAAATTTCCAACTCCAACAAGATAGTATCGATAAGGAAATGTATCATATACGCTTTAACTGGCGACCAAATCGTAACTATGAAATTGTACTGCAAGAGAAGGCCATCTTAGGTCCATTCGATGAATTCAATAAAGAATCAAAACTACAATTTACGCTGAATGAAACGGAAAACTATGGAGATATCATTCTCACATTCAATGGATTAGACACAGCCAAAAGCTATATCATTGAATTGATAGATGAGAAAATAGAAAATATATTCGACAAACGGGTTCTCAGTGGAACAAACAAGCTATCCTATATCAAATTCAATGGTGGAAAATACAGTATCCGTATTATTGAAGACAGCAATAACAACGGTAAATGGGATACGGGAGATGTCTATACCAGAACCAAACCCGAAAGAATCTGGTATCTAGATCGCACATTTACGATCCGAGCTAACTGGGAACAAAATGAGACGATCGACGTTAAATTTGATGAAAACTAATCCTGATCAGTAAACCAGGAACTATAAAGCACGTAATTGTGCGGAAGACGTTTTAAAAGATCAAGCTGCTCCTCTGTGAGCGGCTTGATCTTTTTAGCGGGTACACCGGCATATAAGTAGCCGAATTCACAAACCATATTTTCTAATACAACAGCGCCGGCAGCGATAATGACGTTTGACTGAACATGTGCCATATCCATTACGATAGCACCCATACCAATCAACGCATAATCATCTATGCGACAACCGTGTACAATAGCGTTATGACCTATATTAACATAGTTTCCTATATCTGTTCCATTCTTTTGATAAGTCCCATGTATAGTCACATTATCCTGAATATTTGAGTAAGCCCCAATCTTGATATAATTCACATCACCACGAATAACAGCATTGAACCATACCGAACAATGATCGCCAATCGTAACATTGCCTACAATAGTCGAATTAGGCGCTATAAAGCATTCTTCACCAAAAGTAGGGTATTTATCTAGTACAGGTAATATCGTCGCCATAATCTATCTAAAATTCTATAAAACAGTGTCTTTCAATTCATCAGCATGCTGAGGATAATCGGTCGTATAATGCAAACCGCGACTTTCTTTTCGAAGCGTAGCAGATTTTACTACCAAAAAGGCAACCTGAATTACATTCCGAAGCTCGCAAAGTTTTACAGATAATCTAGTATTCTTATAGAACGACTCCGTCTCCTCATGCAACAAGCCAAGACGACGCATCGCTCTTTCCAAACGGAAATCCGAACGGACAATCCCCACATAATCACTCATGAGTTTCTGTGTTTCACGTAGATTATGTGTTACTAATATATCTTCATTGGATAAAGCAGTGTTAGACTCATCCCAGGAAGGAATCCCCTCTTGGAAATCCAAACTCGGAAAAACTTCACTTGCATTCTGAAAAATACGATGTGCATATACAGCCGCTTCAAGTAACGAATTGGATGCCAAACGATTAGCACCATGTAAGCCTGTCGAAGAGCACTCGCCACAAGCATATAAATTCTTGATCGAAGTAGCCCCAAACTCATCAACCATAATACCCCCACATAAGTAATGAGCAGCAGGCGAAACCGGAATATAATCCTTTGTCATATCCAAACCTACTGATAGACATTTCTCATAAATATTAGGGAAATGCGAAAGAATATCCGCTTTCGACCGATGTGTTATATCTAAATACACATAATCCAATCCGGATTTCTTCATCTCTGCATCGATCGCTCTAGCAACGATATCACGTGGCGCTAAAGAAGCACGTTCGTCATACTCCTCCATAAAGGAATCACCATTCACACGACGCAATACACCACCGAAACCTCGCACAGCTTCCGATATCAAAAAAGCCGGATATTCCCGAGGATTGTACAAAGCCGTCGGATGGAACTGAATAAACTCCATATTCCGAACCTTACCTTTCGCACGGAACACCATCGCTATACCATCACCTGTAGCAATTGTGGGATTCGTTGTGGATGAATAAACGTGTCCAGCACCCCCTGTGGCCATTAATATTACCTTTGCTAACACTTTTTCCACATTCTTTGTACGCGTATTTAACGCGTAAATACCATAACAAGTAATATTATCAGAACGTTTATCCACATGTTCACCTAAGTGGTGCTGCGTAATCAAATCCACAGCAAAGTAATGTGTTAATATCTCAATATTCGGATGCGCGTGAATCTTAGCTAATAATGCACGCTCAATCTCATAACCCGTAATGTCCTTATAATGAAGGATCCTATGCATAGAATGCCCACCCTCTTTCGCAAGATCATACTCACCGGAGTCCTCTTTATCAAAAGAAGTTCCATAGGCAATCAGCTCAGCAATGCGGTCCGGCCCTTCTTTCACCACGTTTTCCACAACTTGTGGATCACATAAACCATCTCCCGCTATTAATGTATCTTGAATATGCTTCTCAAAACTGTCAGTTTCATCCGTGACCACGGCCACTCCACCCTGCGCATATTTCGTATTCGACTCATCCTCATTGGCTTTCGTCACGATGAGTACCTTTCCAAGATCCGCAGCCTTCAATGCAAAACTTAGTCCTGCAATACCTGAACCGACTATTAAAAAATCTACTTTTCTATCAAGCATCTATAATCAACTATTATTCTAATTAGGAATCAACAAATTAACAAATAATGTGCAAAACATGTAAATAAGAAGTGAATTAAAAATGAAAACTATTTATTAATCCACAATCCACAGGTTTTACACACAAATATTACCAAAATATTAAGAGAATGTGTTACGTATATTAACAAATCCCAACAGAAATAAAATGAACAATAAAATATGGAAAAAATAAACCCTGAAAAAAATAAGAATTGAAAATCAGCACTTAAAGGGTTGAAAACTGTGGATAAATTGTGGAAAAACATAGAATAACGAAGAAATAAAATCAAAAATCACAAACTTATCCCCATTATCCACACACTAATAAACAACAAGATTCTCTTTTATAAAAAACATTATAATTTATTGAAAAAAGGGAATGTGGATTTCGTTTGAATTTCTTTCTTTACTTTTGTGCTATTGATGAGTCAAATAAATCAGTTTACTTAGAAAAGCAAATGAACACTACTTTTGAACAAGACCTATCTGCAAAAGGATTTATTGATGTGGATATTGACCCAACGATTGATTTAGTCGCTGAGATCAATAGATTGAAAAAAGAAAAGAATGCAGTTATTCTGGCACATTACTACCAAGATTCTGAAATTCAAGACCTTGCAGACTATATCGGAGATAGCTTAGGCTTATCTCAACAGGCTGCGAAGACGGATGCAGATATGATTGTTTTTGCCGGTGTGCATTTCATGGCCGAAACAGCTAAGATTCTATCACCCTCGAAAAAGGTATTGCTCCCTGATCTAAAATCAGGATGCTCATTATCAGATAGTTGTCCACCGCATTTATTCGCTAAATTCAAAGAGAAATATCCAGATCACCTGGTTATCACCTATGTGAATTGTACAGCGGAGCTAAAGGCACTTTCAGACATTGTTTGTACCTCAAGTAATGCGGTACAGATTGTTGAAAGTCTGCCAGCGGATCAAAAGATCATCTTTGGCCCGGATCGCAACTTAGGCGACTACGTTAAGAAGAAAACAGGCAGAGATTTGGTACTATGGAATGGCGCTTGCATGGTACATGAGATTTTCTCACAAGAAAAAATTGATGCACTAAGGCTAGAATATCCTAACGCGAAGTTTATTGCACATCCAGAATGTGAAGACCATATCTTAGCACAAGCTGACTATATCGGATCTACATCGGGAATGTTGAAATATACGATTGAAGATCCTACGGATACTTATATCGTTGCAACGGAGTCTGGTATTTTACACCAAATGCAGAAGGCTAGTCCTTCAAAAACATTCATTCCTGCACCTCCAAACAACCTATGTGCATGTAATGACTGTCCTCACATGAAATTAAATACCCTAGAGAAGCTGTATAACTGTCTGTACTACGAACAACCGGAGATTGTTCTTTCAGAAGATATTATCGCTCGTGCGCAAAAACCTATCGAGCGTATGTTAGAGATATCAGCAAAACTAGGTCTATAAGATAAAATATGTTCGATAATAAAGATAAGACAAACCTTAATGAGCTTGGTGAGTTCGGATTGATCAAACACCTGACGAGCCAAATCGAGTTAAAGAATGAATCCTCAGAGAAAGGCATTGGCGACGATGCTGCAGTATTAGATTTCAAAGGTAAAAAGACCTTGATATCCACGGATTTACTCTTGGAAAATGTACACTTCGACCTTCGTTACGTACCTCTTAAACACTTAGGATACAAGGCAGTACAAGTAAATCTTAGTGATATCTATGCGATGAACGGTATAGCGTCACAAGTGACTATTTCCATAGGTTTATCATCTAAATTTCCATTGGAAGCCATCGAAGAATTGTACCAAGGGGCATTGATTGCCTGCGAAAAATACAATGTCGATCTTATCGGTGGCGACACATCCACTTCAGCACAAGGACTAGTAATTTCAGTAACCAGCATTGGATATGCTGATGAAGATCAGGTAGCTTTGCGCTCTGGCGCAAAAGAAGGTGATCTTATCTGTGTATCAGGTGATCTTGGTGGTGCTTATGTAGGTCTGCAACTATTGGAAAGAGAGAAGCAGATTTTCTTAGAAAACCCTAATATACAGCCCGATCTGGAAGGTAAAGACTATATCGTAGAGCGTCAATTAAAACCAGAGGCCCGTCGTGACGTGGTGGAATTATTCCGTCATTTAAACGTGAAACCTAATGCGATGATCGACGTATCAGATGGTCTAGCATCCGATCTATTCCATATTTGTGATGCCTCAAAATTAGGTTGCAAACTCTACGAAGAAAAAATTCCTATCGACCCGATGACTTACGAGACAGCTCGTGAGTTCGGATTAGACCCAACGGTTTGCGCACTTAGTGGCGGTGAAGACTACGAACTGCTCTTTACAGTACCGCAAAGCGAATACGACAAGGTTAAAAATCAACTAGATATCTCGATTATTGGTTATATGACCGAAGAATTTGCCGGGCGTCAACTGATCTCTAAGTCAGGAAATGTGCATGAGCTGAAAGCACAAGGTTGGAATGCTTTTTCGTAGTAGATTTTAGATATTAGATATTAGAGCAGGGCGCCGATTAGGCGCCTTTCTTTTTGTTGATTTAGGAGTTGTTTGAACTAGGAAAAAAAAGATAAAAGGATTAGCAGGATCAAGGTCATCCTTTCATCCTTTTTTCCCTGGTTCAAAACAATACGATCAACATTCTTTCTTATCTTGACAATCCTTTCATCCTTCCTTTCCTGGTTCAGACAAGAGATTTAATGAGCCGGTTCGTGTCTAATGTCTTACATCTTATATCTCATATCTAACTACTAAATACTTTTTACTATATTTGAGAACCAAATTATTAACTATTGAGCTGGAAGGAATTAGTTAAATCTGCTGAATCTTTATTGGCGGAGCTGAGCGAGCAAGGTGATCGTTTATTTAATGAAAATATAGCTCTTAAACTAGATAGCTATTTCTTCATTTTAGATTGCGAGAATACCAAGATATTGTCTTTTTCGGAGGACTTTAGCCGCGTATTGGGTTATGATACCAACAGTTTTACCATGGAAGATTTCATAGCTATTATTCACCCAGATGATCTTCCTACCTTTATTTCGCACGAAAAATTAGCACTAAAATTCTGTTTAAATACTCCATTAGAAAAGCAGACACGCTTCAAAATTGTCCATGATTACCGTATAAGAAAAAAGTCAGGAAGCTATATCCGTGTAATGCAACAGACAGTTGCCTATGAACTGAATGACGTCTGTGTATTAAAGACATTGATACAGCACATAGATATTACGACTATTAAAACGAGTCTGGAATGTGATCTTCATTTTATCGATATCAAAGGCCTAGAATCAGTCTATCATGTAAAAGAAGAGAATGTACTTACTCCAGCCCCATCGTTTCAACTCACGAAGCGAGAGATAGAGATTCTGCAGTTATTGGATCAGGCTTATAAGTCCGAACAGATAGCAAAAAAATTATTCATCAGTATACACACTGTTAGAACCCACCGCAAGAATCTACTCAACAAAACAGAATGTGATAATACCATCGATTTATTGAAAAAGGTGAAAGCCTTGAAGTTGATTTAGACGTTAGCTATTAGAGTATGGATGGCAGCATAGGTCTTCATATTAACTACTAAATAGTATCTACTATGTCTGAACCAGGAAAGGAAGGATGCAAGGATGAACAGAATCTTGCTAATCTTTTAATCTTTCTTGATTCTGACGAACCGTGTCGGAACGTTTCACTAAATGTCTCTTTAAAAATACAATCCATCCATTTATTCGCCGTAAAACCCGATCTTGCCCATCCTTTCATCCTTTTTTTTCTGGTCTAAGACGATTCCATCCTGAAAATCCTAATCCCCTTCCTTCCCAATGAAAGGCAACGATAAGTCTTAATATCAACTATTACTCAATCCCATTGTAAAACCCTTTCAAACCCAATACAACCCCCAATCAAAGCTGCTTCAGAAGGGCTATGAATTGGGTGATAAATGGGAATGAAATGTGCTTGACTAAAAGATGAACTATAGACTTTAGATAATAGACATTAGACCCCGATCCTGCCAATCCTTTCATCCTTTTTTTCCTGGTTCAGGACAGACATTAGATATTAAATTTTAGACCCGATCCTGCTCATCCTTCCATCCTTCCTTTCCTGGTATTCAAAACAACACTTATCCAAACCAAATACCAAAATGCAACCCCTCAGGCAGCACAAAAAAATGGAGCCTAATCGGCTCCATACTCTAATATCTTATATCTAAAATCTAATATTTAATCACGTCTGAATAACACCTACTTTATAGTCTGGGATATTTGGATTATTGGTTGCTGCTTCGATTCCCATGGAGATTATTTTCCGAGTTTCTGCCGGGTCGATTACGCCGTCTACCCATAGTCGGGAGGCTGCATAATATGGGCTTAATTGTTCATTATATTTTTCTTCGATATCTTTTAGCAGCTTAGTTTTTTCCTCTTCGCTAAGCGTGACATTTTTAGATTTTAGGGTAGCTTCCTGTATTTGTAATAAGGTTTTGCCGGCAGATGCACCGCTCATAACGGCTATTTTTGCTGTCGGCCATGCATAGATCAAGCGTGGGTCGTAGGCTTTTCCGCACATCGCGTAGTTACCAGCTCCATAACTATTGCCGACCATAAAGGTGAACTTCGGTACGACGGAGTTTGCCATTGCATTGACCATTTTTGCGCCGTCTTTAATGATACCGCCATGCTCCGCTCTGGAGCCTACCATAAAACCGGAGATGTCTTGGAAGAAGACCAAAGGAATCTTTTGTTGGTTGCAGTTCATGATAAAACGTGCTGCTTTGTCGGCAGAATCCGAGTAGATTACTCCACCCATCTGCATCTCGGTGGAGTTGCCCGGTTTCTTGGCTTTTACTACTTCGCGTTGATTTGCCACGATACCGACCGCCCAACCATCAATACGTGCTAAGGCGCAAATTAAAGTCTTTCCATAGTCCTTTTTATACTCCTCTAGACTGCCTTTATCCACAATACTTTTCAAAACTTCTAGCATATTGTAAGGCTTCAAGCGGTCTTCAGGAAAGTAATTATATAGTTGATCTACAGAGTATTCCGGAGCAATAGATTCCACTCTGGAGAATAAGGCTTTTGGACTAGCTCCGAACTTATCCACAATATTTTTGATGGCATCTAAGCAGGATTCATCATTCGGATATTTATTGTCTGTTACGCCTGATATTTCGGAATGCGTAGCTGCTCCGCCTAAAGTTTCATTATCAATATTTTCGCCGATGGACGATTTGACCAAGTATGAACCCGCTAAGAAGACCGAACCAGTACCTTCAACGATAAGTGCATAATCGGACATGATCGGTAAATATGCGCCCCCTGCTACGCAGGAACCCATGATCGCTGCGATCTGTGGAATTCCCATCGCAGATATCTTCGCATTGTTACGGAAGATACGGCCGAAATGTTCCTTATCCGGAAAGATTTCATCCTGCATCGGTAAATACACACCGGCAGAGTCAACAAGATAAATGATAGGAAGGTTATTTTCCATTGCAATTTCCTGCGCTCTCAGGTTCTTTTTACAAGTAATGGGGAACCAGGCTCCGGCTTTTACCGTTGCGTCATTTGATACAACAATACATAATCTATCCTTTACATAGCCCATCACAACTACGACTCCGCCATTTGGGCATCCGCCATGTTCCTTGTATTGTCCTTCTCCAGCAAAGATCCCTATTTCGGTATAAGGTCTGTTTTCATCCAACAGGTAAATAACGCGCTCCCACGCCGACATCTTCCCTTTTTTACGTTGTTTTTGGATCTTATCTAAGCCTCCACCTAATAGCAAAGTCTCCCTCTTTTTCTGAAGTTCATTAATTAAAGTGTGCATATTGGTTATTAAAATAATGTAAATTTAAACTGGTCAAAAAAACTTTATTTTATAAATATCATAAAATATTATTTGTTTTTTATAATCTTTGTAAAAAATATTTAAACCCAAATATAAACTAAAATAAAATAATATTATGTTTCAAGTTAGTTCGGACGAGCAGTTAATGCTGGTCAAAGAAAGCGCTAGAAATTTTGCCGTCAATTACATTAAGCCGTACGTGATGGAGTGGGATCAAGCCCAAACCTTCCCTATCGACGTATTTAAAAAATTGGGAGAGCACGGCTTCATGGGTATCGTCGTACCTGAGCAGTACGGTGGTTCCGGCTTAAGCTATCAGGAATACATCACTATTCTTGACGAAATTTCTAAAGTGTGTGGATCTATCGGCCTATCGGTAGCTGCACATAATTCATTATGCACAAATCATATCTTATCTTTTGCGAACGAAGAGCAAAAGCAACGTTACTTACCGAAGCTGGCTAGCGGTGAGTGGATCGGTGCATGGGGCTTAACAGAACCAGGATCGGGATCCGATGCTGGCGGTATGAACACTACAGCCGTTGTTGACGGAGATTACTTCGTTTTAAACGGTGATAAAACCTTTATTACGCATGCGATTAGCGGTGATGTGGCCGTGGTGATGGCTCGTACAGGTGAGAAAGGTGATAAAAAAGGTATCTCAGCATTTATTATTGAAAAAGGAACGCCAGGATTTACAGCTGGTGCGAAGATGGATAAGTTAGGGATGCGTGCATCGGAAACTGGATCTTTATTCTTCGATAACTGTCGTATCCACAAGGACCAATTGATCGGCGAGATCGGTGATGGTTTTGTGCAGGCATTGAAATTATTAGATGGCGGACGTATTTCTATCGCTGCATTATCATTAGGTATTGCACGTGGTGCTTACGAATGCGCTTTGAAATATGCGAATGAGCGCGAACAATTCAACTCTAAAATTTTTGATTTTCAAGCTGTAGGCTTTACATTAGCAGATATGGCGACGAAGATTGAAGCTTCGGAGCTATTGATCCGCAAAGCTGGTCTATTAAAAGATCAAGGCAAGAAGGTAACTCGTGAAGGTGCTATGGCGAAGTTATTTGCTTCGGAAACCGCTGTTGAAGTATCGAACGAAGGGGTACAGATCTTAGGTGGTTATGGATTCACCAAGGATTTCCCGGCGGAGAAATACTTTAGAGATGCGAAGTTATGTACGATTGGTGAGGGAACAAGCTCGATCCAACGTATGGTTATTGCTAGAGAAATTAAAAAAGATGTCGAATAATAATCCTTTTGTAAGCTTAGTCGATTGTCCTCGGGATGCGATTCAGGGGATAAAATATCCTATCGATACGAAACGCAAGATTCAATATATCAATCAGTTGATAAAAAGTAAACTGTTTGATTGTATAGACTTTGGCAGTTTTGTTTCTCCAAAAGCGGTTCCGCAAATGGCAGACACAAAAGAGGTATTAGAAGGATTGGAAAAAGATGAGCAGGTTAAGTTATTGGCTATTATAGCGAATCAACGAGGCGCTCAAATTGGGGCTGAGCATCAACAAATTGATTATATGGGTTTTCCGTTTTCTATTTCGGAGACCTTTCAACAGAATAATACGAATTCAAGTATCCAGGAAGCTTATGTGAATGTGCAGGGCATCCTTGATATTTTAAATAAAGCAGGTAGCCAAGAGTTGGTTGTTTACATCTCTATGGCTTTCGGTAATCCTTATGGGGATGACTGGAGCATGGATTTGGTAAGCGACTGGATTGGTAAGTTACAAGAAGCTGGCGTAAGCAATTTTTCTATTGCGGACACGACGGCAGAAGCTACGCCTGAATCCGTGGGTGAATTGTTTAGAAAATTGGGATCTGATTTTCCCGATAACTCCTTCAGCATTCATTTGCATAGCCAAATCGAAAGTGCATTGCTTAAAGTGAATGCAGCTTACGATGCTGGTTGTCGACGTTTTGAGGGAGCGATATTAGGTTATGGTGGCTGTCCGTTTGCGAAAGACGAATTAGTAGGCAATATTCCTACGGAATTGTTGGTAGACCGCTTTAATAAGGGGTCTTACGAGCAGGTGCAGCAATTAATGTTTGGTTTTCAAGAGTTGATTCGCAATGAACTATAATTACATTCAAACAAACGTTGATGGTTATATTTTCTCCCTTACACTGAATCGTGAGGCGAAGCGCAATGCATTTACTCCGACGATGGTCAATGAGATTGCTCATGCCCTGGCGGAAGCGGATGCAGATGATCGTGTGAAAGTGGTTGTCGTTCGTGCAAATGGTCCGGTTTTTTGTGCGGGTATGGATTTAAAGACCTATCAAGATCCAAGCTTAGATCAACAGAATCCTGGAATTACCAATCAGACTATCTCACTAGGTGAGGTGTTTGACCGTTTGAACAAGCCGTCGATTGCTGTGGTTGAGGGTGATGTTATAGCTGGTGGCTTTTTGTTTATCTTGGGTTGTACGTATGTTTTGGCTAAAGAAAACTTAAATTTTAAGCTTCCGGAAGTTAATTTAGGTATTTTTCCGTTTCAGGTATTGGCGAGCTTAGTCCGCGTGATGCCCGAAAAGAAAGCCTTGCAGCTTTGTTTAGATGGCGAACCGTTTACTACCTCCAAGGCAAAGGAATACGGCATTGTCGACGATTATTTAGTGGATGAGCGTTTGCGCGATTTGATTGCTTCTTTCGAGAATAAAAACACTTATGCTCTGCAAGCTGGAATGGAAGCCATGAAAGCGATCAGAGGAATGGATTCAAAGGGACAATACGACTACTTGTTGACCTGTTTATCTAAACTTAGAGATAAAGAAGAGGTCAAAAAGCAAATTGCTGATCAGCTTAAGAAAGCTTAAGAAACTTTTTTATTGATAAAGAAGTTATTGTATCCCAAGCCAACTTCGATATTCAGCAACTTTTGTTGCAACATCTCCAGTACGGCTAAGAAATTATAAACAAACTGTACTTTATTTTCAGAGTTCTTGGCAATGGCCGAGAAATCCAAGGTTTTATTTAGTTCTATAAGCTCTGAAATAGCTTTCTTTTGCTGCTCGATCGTATAGGGGTACTTAACGACCGTGTGCTTTACTTCCTGAATCCGATGGGTATAATTGTACATCATCCTTTCGTACACCATCATTAGGCGGTAGAGCGTAAAAGAGGAAAGTTCTTCTTCTGTATTGCGGATAGATTTTGAGGCAAGCTTGAGGTCTTGTGCGATATTACCGCGTTCAAAATGCATAGAACGCGACTCTTCCATCACTTTGAGTTCTTCTGTTACTTCCTTGAACTGCTTATAGAGCAATAGTTTTTGAACAAGTTCCTTTTTCAGGTCGACTTCGTTCTCATTTTCATCAAGCTCCGGACGAGGCAATAACATTTTGGCTTTGATGCGCATCAGCGTAGAGGCAACAAAGATAAACTCACTCGCCAGTTCGATGTTCAGCGCCTGCATATGTTGTATATAGGCTAGGAAATCATCGGTTATTTTTGAGATGGGGATATCGTGAATATTCAATTCATCTCGTTCGATAAAGAAGAGAAGTAAATCAAATGGCCCCTCAAATTGGGCTAGTTTAATTTCGTAGTTGGTTGCCTCCATAGAAGAATCAAAAATAAGGATTTAATCCCGAATGTTATTGATTTTTGCGGAATTGGAGAAAACAATATGCTCGATAAAATTGTATATATATTCCACAGTTAAAAGAATAAATTGTTACTTTGTATCTTATTTTGAAATTTTTCAAGTTATGCAGGTAGAAGCAGGAGAGCTACTAAAGAAAATACAATATCCAGCAGATCTAAGAGACTTAAAAGAAGCTGACCTTGAGCAGGTTTGTAAAGAACTTAGGCAATTCATCATCGATATTGTATCGGTCAATGGTGGACATTTTGCGGCAAGTTTAGGCGTTGTTGAATTGACAGTTGCCTTACATTATGCCTTGAATACTCCTTATGATCAGATTTTATTCGATGTTGGGCACCAAGCCTATGGTCATAAGATCCTGACTGGTCGTCGCGATAATTTTCATACCAATCGTCTTATCGGCGGTTTATCTGGATTCCCGAAACGTTCGGAGAGTGAATATGATGCTTTTGGCGTTGGCCACTCGTCGACATCGATTTCTGCAGCATTGGGTATGGCAGTTGCTTCGGAATACAAAGGCGAAACAGATCGTCAGCATGTGGCTATCATTGGTGATGGCGCATTGACGGGCGGGATGGCTTTTGAAGCTTTAAACCATGCGGGTATTGAGAAATCGAATTTGTTGGTCATCTTGAATGACAACTGTATGTCGATCGATCCGAATGTTGGAGCAATGAAGGAGTATTTGACCAGTATAACGACTTCTAAGAGTTATAATCGATTCCGTGATGATTTGGTATCGGTATTATCGAAGATCTCTAAAAACGGCCCAAATGCCTATGGATGGGCAAAGAAATTAGAACAAAGTATAAAAGGAACTTTATTAAAGAATTCTAATCTTTTCGAGTCTTTAAATTTCCGTTATTTCGGACCAGTAGACGGACATGATGTCAATAAATTGGTGAAGACCATTGAAGATCTAAAGCATATCAATGGTCCGAAATTGTTACATGTTGTTACGGTAAAGGGAAAAGGATATGCCTTGGCGGAGAAAGATCAGACCAAATGGCATGCTCCGGGTCTATTTGATAAAATTACGGGAGAAATAAAGAAGAGTATATCTGATAAACCACAGCCACCGAAATATCAAGATGTTTTCGGACATACCTTGGTTGAATTGGCAGAGGCTAATGATAAAATCATGGGGATCACTCCGGCAATGCCGAGTGGATCTTCGATGAATATTATGATGAAAGCAATGCCTAACAGAGCTTTCGATGTGGGTATTGCGGAACAGCATGCTGTTACATTCAGTGCCGGCTTGGCCGCACAGGGATTAGTTCCTTTTTGTAATATTTATTCGTCCTTTATGCAGCGCGCTTATGATCAGGTGATACATGATGTTGCTTTACAGAATTTAAACGTTGTATTCTGTTTAGACCGTGCGGGCTTAGTGGGAGCTGATGGACCTACGCATCATGGAGCTTATGATATTTCTTTTATGCGCTGTGTTCCAAATCTAGTGGTTTCATCGCCAATGAATGAGGAAGAGTTGCGTAATTTGATGTTCACATCTCAACTACCTGATAAAGGACCTTTCGTCATCCGTTATCCGCGAGGCAATGGAGTTATGCCTGACTGGAAGCTACCTTTCAAGGAGATTCCTATCGGCAAGGGTAGAAAGATCTGTGATGGAGAAGATATTGCAATCCTGACCTTTGGACATATCGGTAATGAAGCCAGTAAGGCTATTCAGAATCTTTCTGAAGATGCTATACATCCGGCGCACTACGATTTGCGTTTTGCGAAGCCATTGGATGAGGACATGCTGCACGAAGTATTTAAGAAATTCAACAAAGTTATTACCGTTGAAGACGGTTGTCTTCCTGGCGGTATTGGTTCTGCCGTATTGGAATTCATGGTGGAGCATCATTACGATGCTGACGTGACCCGATTAGGTATTCCGGATACGATCGTGGAGCACGGTGAACAAGCGGAATTGTGGCATATTTGTGGTTATGATGCTACAGGTATCGAAGCGGCGGTCAGAAAATTAACCAAGGGGATAAAGACAGAAAGTTTGGTAGGATAATTGCTATCATTTATAAGGTTTTACAGAAACTTTAAAAGAATAAAGGAGAGAAGCCATACGGCTTCTTTTTTTATTAAAAGTTTTCCACACTCAAAAACTTAAACTTAATTTTTCCTTTAAAAAATTGAATTTTGATAGCGGTATTTTCAAGGTGTTGAAAACTAAATTTGTGTTCATTTCTAAACCTGTTAAATCCTAAAAATTACAATTAAGATACTGTAAACAAGTGATTTAACATTTTTTTACCAAATTAGTTTTTTTGGTAGAAAAAAATGGTCATATTCGTAGTAGGCAAAAGTTATGAACAGAATTTTTGTCAATAATTGGTTATCAAGTTATTAACAAATATAGAATGGAAAAAACGTGTACAAGTGTTTGGGAAAGTTGTCTTGCGGTCATAAAAGATAACATACCGACACAAAGTTTTAAAACATGGTTCGAACCCGTTAAAGCTGTACGTCTTGAAGGAAACGTTTTAACTATTCAAGTACCTAGTTTGTTTTTCTACGAGTGGTTAGAAGAGCATTACGTAGGTATCCTCAGAAAAACGGTTAAAAAGTTTTTAGGAGAGCAAGGTCGTTTGGAGTACAATATCGTAGTAGAGAAGTCCTCGGCGAACACTCCCTATACAACAAACATTCCTTCAAATGGTAATGGTGCAGAGGGCAAGAGACAGTCGATTCCAGTTCCTGTAGCGCTTAATAAGAACATCAAGAATCCATTCGTGATTCCTGGCTTGAAGAAATTGCAAGTTGATCCGCAATTGAACCAGAACTACACTTTCGATAACTTCATTGAAGGGGAGTGTAATCGTCTGGCTCGTTCGGCAGGCTATGCGGTTGCTAACAAACCAGGAGGTACATCATTCAACCCCTTGATGGTTTATGGCGATGTAGGGTTAGGGAAGACACACCTTGCGCAAGCTATCGGAAACGAGATTAAGCGTAATCTTCCGGACAAACTTGTTATTTACGTGTCATGTGAGAAGTTCTGTCAGCAATTTGTTGACTCTTTAAAGAACAATACGATCAATGACTTCGTGAATTTCTACCAGGCTATGGACGTTATTATTATGGACGACGTGCATAACTTTGCCGGTAAGGAGAAGACGCAGGATATCTTCTTCCATATCTTCAACCACTTGCATCAGACAGGAAAGCAGATTATTTTGACTTCTGACAAGGCGCCTAAGGATCTTTCAGGACTTGAAGAACGCTTATTGAGCCGCTTTAAGTGGGGTTTATCAGCGGATATCCAGGTTCCAGATTTGGAAACCCGTATGGCGATCTTAAAGAAGAAGATGTACTCTGATGGTATCGAGCTACCAGAAAATGTGGTAGAGTATGTTGCAAATCAAATTGATAATTCAGTTCGCGAATTAGAGGGTGCTATGGTATCATTACTAGCCCAATCAACATTAAACAAGCGCGAGATTGATTTGAACCTTGCAAAATCTATGTTGAAGAACTTTGTGAAGAATACCCACAAAGAGATTTCAATGGAATACATTCAAAAACTAGTTTGTGAATATTTCGAAGTACCTGTAGAGATGGTAAAATCGAAAGTTCGGAAACGTGAAATCGTTCAGGCTAGACAGATTTCGATGTACTTGGCTAAGAATCATACGAAGTCATCACTTAAATCTATCGGTAGTTTCTTTGGAGGACGAGATCACTCAACGGTTATCTACGCATGTCAAACAGTAGAGGACTTGATCGAGACGGATAAGAAATTCAAAACTTACGTGCAAGATATTCAAAAGAAGTTAAAGGCTTCTTAAACATATAGTAAAGCTAAAAGATTTTAAAAGGGCATCCTCATCAGATGCCCTTTTTTTTGCTATATGTTATAGAAGCTTTCATGTTTGTATTGAAACAGCAGCAGGGATGAAAGTTTTTGATGTCCTTTGAAGACAACAACTTTCAGCAAAAAAGAGGGCTTTGACATAGTCAAACCCTCTTTTATATGAAACATGAATAATTTCAGATTATTGCTGAGGTTGTGGTTGTGCCTCTGGTGCTTGTTTTTTTGCTGCGCGTTCTTCCACGATTTTAGCGTACAATGGCTTTTGTTCTTCAGTTAATAAACCAACCACTTTGCTATCTAAGTCAGCTGTAATCGCAGCTAATTGTTCTGCTTTCTTTGCTTCGTCTGTTTGCGCAGCATCAGATTTGATCGCATGTTTTGCTTTTTTAGCTTCTAACACGATATCATAGATTTGTGTTTGTTGCTCTTGAGTCAAATTCAATTGTGAAGTCCACTCGGTAACTGTTTGTTTTGCTTTTTCCTCAGGATTTACTTCCTGTGCAAATGTTAGAGTTAATGAAAATAATACTGCGGATACTGCTAAAAATAACTTTTTCATGATGTGTTTTTTTTTCGTTTAAAATTTATTTATTTACTCCGTTTCTGTACAATAATAACAGCCGAATTGCCTGATTTATTATTTGTTTGTATCAGGTTTGTTACTTTTTAACATTTCTTAACAAGAATTTACCTTGTTTAATTCGATAAATAGTAGGCAAAAAAATAGCTTTAAACATCTGTTAAGCGATATTTTTAATAGTATAGAGATAGAAATACGTGAAATGGAAGGGATAAATACGGGAGGAGGCTTTTTACGGTAGAGTCTTAGTTAGATAGCTTTTCCACGACCTGCTCTAGAAAGCTATTCTCTTCAATGATATTAGTTTCTATGGGGATATAATATACGGGAATATTAGCTAATTGGCTGATGTCTATACGCTGTGCATCCTTTTCGGTAGTCAGTATAAGCTTCTTTTGACTAGCTACTTCCTCATAACAGGATATCATCTTTTTATAGTCCTTCGCTTGGAAATCATGATGATCGGGATATGCAATATGCTGAAAAGATATTCCGAGGTTGATCAGATGCTCTTTTAAGGGTGCTGGATTAGCGATTCCTGTAATAAGCAGTAAAGAGTAGTCTGAAAGATTATCTACACTTATATCAGAAGATAGAGGCTTTATCGGCAAATATTTTATGTTGGAATAAAAGATAGTAGCCTTCGCATTGTGCTTTCTGATCTTCTGTTCTATGTGATTCTTCTCTTCCGGCCGAATATTGCTTGGACATTTGGTTATTAAAATAATGTCGGCGCGCTTAGTTTGGTCGAATGTATCTCTAAAATTGCCGGTAGGCAGCAAAAGGATAGGATTTAAGAGCGAATAATAATCAAACAATAAAATGGAACAGGTAGGTTTTACCTTTCTATGCTGAAAGGCATCATCTAGAAGAATAAGATCGTGATCCTTTTGAAGGATTTCGATACCCTCTGCCCTATTCTCATCGACAGCGACGGTAATATGTGGATGGTTTTTCTTAATCTGCAGCGGCTCGTCTCCTACAGATTCCACGGTATCAGATAGCTCTACTTTTCGGAAGCCCTTGGTTTTCCGACAATAGCCTCTGCTGAGCGTCGCGAGCTTAAATTGATGTTGAAGCTTATCTACTAAAAACTGTACTAATGGAGACTTTCCAGCTCCGCCAACTGCTAAATTACCAATGACGATTGTGTTTACAGGGAAGGATTTAGATTGGAATATGCCTAGGTCATAGCATTGGTTTCTAACCCATATAATAAGGGTGTAGAGGATGGTAAAAGGGAGTAATAACCATCGTAGAATCAGCATAACCTTACTTTTGAATAAGCTTCAAACCCACATCATTAATTCCATGAAGTGGGTTCTCACGCATATTTTGTTCAATAGAGAATACATATTTCCCGGTATCCGGGAATGAAAAATTCTCTTTCACCAGTATCGATTGCTCGTAAAGGTTTCCCGCCGACTTGCCTGTCCAGCGGCCGTCTAGTTCCGCCAGTTTAACCTCATGTCGATATGCGGTGTCTTTGAGTCCCTTGCCCTTTTCATGCAATAGAATAAAAATATTGGAAAAGGGATAATAGGCATTATGACGAAGATTGACATAGACATCAAACTTAGTGTTAGGTGCTGTTATCTGTACATCGAAAGCGGGTTTGTTATTATAGTCCCAACTTTGTTTTGGAATATCGATATTCTTTTCAAAGAAGTAGCCCTCTTGGCATGAACTCAGCAAGACGACGAGCATAAGAAACAAACCGATGTATGCTTTCATTCCTTTACGGTATTAATTTTCAGGTTTCGAACCTCCGTCCTGAGGTCTGTTATTGTTTTTATTTCTATTATTGTTCGGACGTCTTTTCGGTCTAGGGTTTTGATTTCCCTCTTTACCATCAGCCGACTGTGCTTTCGATTGCTGACCCTCCGTATTGTTGTTCGGATTAGGCTTTTGCCTTTGTCTTCTATTTGCTGGCTTTACCTGTGGATTTGCCTCCTGCTTAGGTCTTGTTGCGTTATCCTGAGGCTTATCATTCGTATTGTTAGGAGATTTCTTCTTCTTTTTCCTTTTCTTTCTATTACGATCATCTAAGCGAGTCAAGCTATCCTGTCCAACTACGTTTTCATAGTCTGGCGCAATTACCTTATCGTCCTCATCATCTTGTACAACGCCTAACTCAGCAGGTTTTTTACCATCTGCGTTCATTGCAGCGAATTCCTTAACCTTCTCTGCCGATAATGGAATCCAGCTTTCAGCACGCGGATAAGAGAACCACATGGTCTTTTTGAAGATATCGATCTTCTGTAAATAAGCGACGCCTATCTCAGTTTCGATACGTTCGATATTGGAAGGTATGTCTTTCAGCGCATCCATATAGCTATCCAGTTCGTAGTTCAAACAGCATTTCAACTTACCGCATTGTCCGGCAAGTTTCAACGTGTTCAACGAAAGGTTCTGATACCTTGCTGCGGACGTAGAAACTGTTTTGAAGTCGGTTAACCAAGTAGAACAGCAAAGCTCGCGACCACAGCTACCAATACCGCCTAAGCGGCTAGCTTCCTGACGCATCCCGATCTGTCTCATTTCGATACGGATACGGAAAGCCTCCGCCATGCGCTTAATCAGCTCTCTAAAGTCAACACGACCTTCAGCCGTATAATAGAAAGTAGCTTTCGTCTTATCGCCTTGGTAATCTACATCGGATATTTTCATGGAAAGACCTAGCTCCAACGCTAAATTACGAGCGCGGTGCATGGTTTCCCATTCCAGATCCTTCGCCAACTGATATTTGGCAACATCATTTTCATTGGCTTTCCGGTAGATTTTCTTGACTACATCTTCTGGTTTGGTATTGTTTTTCTTGAGCTGCAAGCGAACTAATTCGCCTGTTAATGAAACATGGCCTATATCGTATCCCCCGGTATTAGGTTCTACGGCCACCATTTCGCCCATTTCTAAGTAGATGTTATCGGTATTTACAAAGAATTCCTTTCGAGAACCTTTAAATCTAACTTCAACAATATCAAACGGTTTATAATTTGAAGGCAAGTCCATATCAACTAGCCAATCGTATATATCTAATTTATTACATCCGCTGGTCATGCAGGTCCCGTTGTTATTACAACCGGCCGGAACAGTACCAAGTGTATTGCTTCCGCAACCACCCCCGGATGAGCAACTGCCACATCCCATATTTTCCTTTTTATATATATTGAGTCTCCTTAAGAGACGTCTTGTATTTAAATAATAAAACTAACTGCAAAGATAAATCTAAAAATAATATTTTAGGATTTGCATTTCTTTCAACAGAATAATGTGTTTTCTCGAGTAGGTCAATCGCCTCTGTTAGCTGTTCTAGGCTAGTTATTTCGGCAAACTTTTTTACGAAATCTAGTTCTTGTCCCTTCAAAAACAACATATCTGAGGCTCCATTCTGCATCAAAACGATCTGTCGGAGCACGTTTATGCTATAGATCAGGAAGATTTTTTGATTCTCTCGACCAAATTTGCTCAGCTCTTCTTCACAAAGCTGTATGATATTTAGCCCCGAGTCCGTAACGATAAAGCGAAACCAACGGATCAGCAGATCAAAATGAGCATTTGCCTCTTCGGCAAGCTGATCGATCGCTTCCTGTATATTTCCATCTGCAATAAAAGCAATTTCGTTTGCTCGGTCGCTGTTTATATGTTTTTCTTCAATTAGATAAGATGTCAACTCATCATGACTCAGCTTATTGACTTTCACCAATTGCGTTCTGGAAATAATGGTATTTAATATCTTGTCTTGATTTTCCGCAACTAATAAGAAGAGTGTCTTGGCAGGGGGTTCTTCAATAAGCTTTAGCAATGCATTTCCTTGCGTATCCAAGTATTCCGGAAGCCACATGATTAATACCTTATATTCGGCCTCAAAGGACTTTAAACTAAGCTTTTTGATGATATCATGCGCTTCAGCGATATTAATGTTCGCCTGTTTGTTTTCAGCCTCTAACTGTCCTCGCCAATGCGTTAAACTTAAGTATGGATTAGCTAAAAAAGCGGTTCTCCACTCTTCCATATAGGTCGTCGCGGTTTCGTCTGCTTTCTTAGCGAAAAAGGGATAAGAGAAATGTAAATCTGGGTGGATTAACTTTTCATATTTGATGCAGGAAGCACATTTGCCACAACTGTCATCATCTTGTTTATCCTCGCAGTTGATATACTGAGCATAGGCTACAGCGAGTGCCAGGCTCCCCGAACCCTCAGGGCCCAAAAAGAGCTGTGCATGGCTCACTCTATTTTCTTTAACGGTAGATACAAGCTGTTGTTTAAGTGCTTGATGCCCTATTATCCTTTTAAACTGCATACTTTATAGGCAAAGTTACAAAAATATAGATACCGCTTTGATTTTATTACGGAGGAAGTAACATTTGCTTTTGAAATATTTAGATTCTTTTCTGTATTATTGCATATAAAAACTATTTTTCCCAGGAAATGAGATTTATTGTATCCACCTCCATTTTATTAAAACAATTACAATCTATTAGCGGCGCATCTAGCTCTAGCACAGTGCTCCCAATCTTAGAAAACTTCTTGTTTGAAATCAAAGATAACTTGTTGACAATTTCAGCTACCGACTTGCAAACCAGTATGGTTACCAGCTTGCAGATCGAAGCGAAAGAAGAAGGTCGCGTGGCGATGCCATCGAAGATCTTAATCGAAACATTGAAGACATTGCCTGATCAACCAGTAGCATTCTCTGTTGATATGAGCACGTTAGCCATTGAGATCAGCGCGGGTGATGGTAAGTATAAATTAAGCGGTGAAAATGCCGATGATTTCCCTAAAATACCGGTTGTTGATAACATCTCAACAGTAAACTTGGCTGCTCCCGTTCTATTGGAAGCAATCAACAAAACAATCTTTGCAGTGAGCAATGATGAACTTCGCCCAGCAATGTCTGGTGTATTAGTTCAATTGGCGGAACAATCTATCACATTCGTAGCGACCGATGCGCACAAATTAGTTCGCTATCGCCGTACGGATATCGGTGCTGAAAAGCCGACATCACTTATCCTTCCTAAGAAAGCACTTACTTTGTTGAAGTCTTCTTTGCCATCGGATGATGTCAATGTTTCAATCGAATACAATAATACCAATGCATTCTTCCAGTTTGGAAACATCAGCCTTATCTGTCGTTTAATCGACGAGCGCTATCCTGATTACGAAGCTGTAATACCTCGCTTGAACCCGAATAAGCTAACAGTAGATCGTTCATTATTCTTAAACACCTTACGTCGTGTTGTTATTTTCGCTAATAAGACAACACATCAGGTGCGTTTAAAGATCTCAGGATCAGAGTTACATATTTCAGCAGAGGATTTAGACTTCTCTAACGAAGCACATGAGCGCTTAAGCTGTCAATTCGAAGGAGAAGACATGGAAATCGGTTTCAATGCGAAATTCTTAGTAGAGATGTTGAACAACTTGAACTGCGAAGAAGTCGTGTTAGAGATGAGCACACCCAATCGTGCGGGCTTATTGTTGCCAGCAATCAAAGAAGACGGTGTTGATGTCTTGATGTTAGTGATGCCTGTGATGTTGAACAATATTTAATTAGCGAAAGACTTTGGATTTTATCTATTCGATTATTGACTTTATTCTCCATATCGATGACCATCTTGTGGAAATCGTCAATAACTATCAGACCTGGACATACCTGATCTTGTTTCTCATTATTTTCGCAGAGACTGGTCTTGTCGTTACTCCTTTTCTACCTGGAGACTCCCTTTTATTTGCAGCAGGAGCGATTATCGCAAAACCTGAAACAGATTTAAATGTCTTTGTGATGTGGATTCTATTGATGGTTGCCGGTATTCTGGGCGACTTGGTCAATTACCATATTGGGAAGTATATCGGACCGAAGGCATTCAGCGGGAAATATAAGTTCTTGAAAAAAGAATACCTGGAGAAAACAGAGAAATTCTACGAGAAGTATGGTGGAAAGACCATTATCTATGCTCGTTTTGTTCCAATCATCAGAACATTTGCTCCTTTCGTGGCGGGAGTAGGATCCATGTCCTACGCTAAATTCGCATCATATAATGTTATCGGCGCAATCTTATGGGTTACCTCCTTCCTATTCATAGGATACTTCTTTGGTGGTTTACCTATTATCAAAGACAATTTCACGATTGTTATTTTCGCCATTATCTTATTATCGATGCTGCCTCCAATTATCGAAGTAGTAAAAGAAAAATACGGAAAAAAGAAGGAAGCCTAGAAAGCTTCCTTTTTTGTGTGCCCAGCATGGGC
>NZ_DKLH01000094.1:0-11111 GCF_002455685.1 Sphingobacterium sp. UBA6645 | reverse complement strand
AAGAGTACGCTTTACCAGCTTCAATTTTGGATAGTGCCGCTTTTTGATTTTTTGTTAATCTAGCCACTTTCTTAAACTGATTTCGTTAATTAATTTTTCCAAGGAGCATCACCGGATACAGTGATACCCATACTACGCGCAGTACCTGCTACCATTTTCATAGCAGATTCTACTGTAAATGCATTCAAATCTGGCATTTTATCTTCCGCGATAGTCTTTACTTGATCCCAAGTAATTGAAGCTACCTTCTTACGGTTTGGCTCTCCAGATCCGCTTTTTAGCTTAGCAGCATCTTTTAATTGAACTGCAACTGGAGGAGTTTTGATGATAAAATCAAAAGATTTGTCGGCATATACAGTGATAACAACAGGTAATACTTGACCTGGTTTATCTTGCGTACGAGCGTTAAATTGCTTACAGAAATCCATGATATTCACACCTTTAGCACCTAATGCAGGTCCTACTGGAGGAGATGGATTCGCAGCACCGCCCTTCACTTGTAATTTTACTAACGCACTGACTTCTTTTGCCATTTTGTTTTGTTATTTAATTTGTTAAATGTTTGTTAGTAAGTTGGAAGCAATAACGTAACATTTACTTTTTCTCGCCGCAACAAAACGGAGTTTTGCATACAAACGAGGTGCAAAGATATATATAAATCCCGAGAAACTGAAAGAATTTTTACTTTTTATCTGAATAAGTCCTTAGAAGTGAGTATTTAATAGTTAGTAGTTAGTAGTTAGACCTAGACTTGACTATTCTACGATTAAATAAAACAATGAATATCTCCCGATTTAATTCCTGGCAAATATAACATTAATTTAAAGATTCAAAAAGCGCCTTACTCATCGACAACTGCTCGTCATCACCATAAAACTCCCAATACATCGCTCCCAATAAACCTTGCGATTTAATATAGGCGGCTTTCAATTTCAAGGATTCCACGTTCTCAAATGTAAAAACCAAAGCACCATCCTCATTCAACAAATAAGGAACCTTCGCCACGTCATCCCATTTTTCCTCAAAACCCGATAACTTAGCATAGTCCTTAAACATGACATAATCCGGCGTTTCCTTTTTATCGCCTCGACCATAAAACGGAATACCCATGACCAATTTCTCTTTCTTCACTCCAGCATTCATGTGAGCTTCCATGGCTTCAACCAAGGTTACCCGGCCAGATCGCTCCGATCTGTACAAGCTATTATGTAGAAATGGCGGCAAAGTCACATCATACATCATCACATTCACAAAGTCAATGTAAGGATCGATCCCCTTAAAATCTATATACTTGGCATCAGCAATCGTAGCAAGTGTCAACAGTTTCTGTTTTCCTATCGTCTTTCTGATATCCCTCATAAGTTGTGTGAAATTACCGACATCATCCGGCGAAGAGGAAATTCCCGATTCGCTGCTGCTCGGATATTCCCAGTCCAAATCAATACCATCCAAGTCAAAAGCCTGTACGATACGTTGGCAGTCCTTGGCAAAAGCTTCCCTGTTTTCGGCCGTTGCGGCCATCTCGCTGAAGCGACCGCTCCCCCATCCGCCAATAGAAAGTAATACTTTCAAATGTGTACTCTTCTTCTTCATGGCGACAACCTCGCGCAAACGAGGTTCATTAGAAATTACGACCCCATTGAACGTCTTATTCACCTGACCAAACGCATAATTAATATGCGTGATCAAGTTCGGGTCCGGCAATGCCTTTGTCCCAGCGGTGACATATGAAATAATAAAAGGTTTCTGTTGTGCCTGCAACAACAAAGAAGCGCAGACAAAGAATGTGACTAGAATGGTGCGGTAAATTTGCATAATGGTTAGTTTGAAAATTATACAGTAAGATATGCAATAAATAATTCCCAGCAAATAACAGCAAGTAACGTTTTTGTTCAACACAAGATCAACAAATCTCCTCCTCTCCCCCGATATGCAACACAAAAAAGGCGCTGCAATTGCAACGCCTAAGGTCTTTATACTAAATACTAAGTACTAACTACTAGATACTAGATTATTCTTTTTCTACTTGCATGTAGTTCAATTCAAGAGGAGTCTTACGACCGAATACTTTAACCATTACAGTTAACTTCTTCTTATCTTCATGTACCTCTTCAATTTCACCTGTAAATCCGTTGAAAGGACCGTCACTTACTTTTACAGTTTCACCTACATAGTAAGGAACATTGATACTTTCACCTTGCTCAGCCATTTCATCAACCTTACCTAAGATACGGTTAACTTCTGACGGACGTAAAGGAATTGCATTTCCGGCTTTATCACCTAAGAAACCAATTACGCTATTTACATTTTTGATTGCGTGTTCAATCTCACCATCCAATGCTGCTTCGATCAAAACGTATCCAGGGTAATAGTTACGTTCTTTAGCCACCTTTTTACCATCACGCATCTGGTAGTATTTCTCCATAGGGATTAATACTTGCGTAACAAGGTGTTGAATGCCTAAGCGATTGATTTCTGCCTCAAGATATTGTTTTACTTTCTTCTCTTTCCCGCTTACAGCACGTACCACGTACCATTTTAAACTTTGATCTGCCATACTAATATTGGATTAGAAAATTAAGCTCCCGTACCGTACAACAACTCCATAACGTTACTTGAAGCCTTGTCCATAATTAGGATAACGATCGCAATAATTAAGGACGCAACAAGCACGACTACAGCGTGACTTTGCAATTGAGACCAAGTAGGCCAAGTCACTTTTTCAGTAATCTCTGTATAAGAGTCTTTAATAAAATCAAGCACTTTTGCCATTTATAATTTTTCTAAGTTAATTGCACGGGCACTAGGATTCGAACCCAGATCGAAGGTTTTGGAGACCTCTATTCTACCTTTGAACTATGCCCGTGTAGCTTTTTATTTAACGTTGCAAATATAGGTTTTCAACCCCATTACAACAAATATTATTTCAATTTATTATCAAAAAAAACAACCTTCTTTTGATACAAAGAACCAACCCGAATCTATTGAAATACAATAAAGAAAAAGTTCGTCCTCTGACCATCTAAAAATCAGATGGTTTTGAAAAAATAAGCTAACCGACTTGCATCGGTTAGCTTAATTTCTATGTTTTAGAGATAATCTCTTTCGAGATTACGCTAAGATTTCAGTTACCTGACCAGCACCTACTGTACGACCACCCTCACGGATAGCGAAACGTAGACCTTTTTCCATAGCGATAGCGTTGATCAACTTAACAGTGATTGTTACGTTATCACCTGGCATAACCATCTCAGTACCTGCTTCTAGAGTGATTTCTCCAGTTACGTCTGTTGTACGGAAATAGAATTGAGGACGGTATTTGTTGAAGAATGGAGTGTGACGACCACCTTCAGCTTTTGATAATACGTAAACCTCAGCTTTGAAATCTGTGTGAGGAGTTACTGAACCTGGTTTACAGATAACCATACCACGACGGATATCAGTTTTCTCAATACCACGTAACAATAAACCTACGTTATCACCAGCTTCACCGTAATCTAAGATTTTACGGAACATCTCAACACCTGTTACTGTAGATTTCAAGTTCTCAGCACCCATACCTAAGATCTCAACTGGATCACCAGAGTTGATTACACCTCTTTCGATACGACCAGTTGCAACTGTACCACGACCTGTGATCGAGAATACGTCTTCGATAGGCATTAAGAAAGGTAAGTCTGTCAAACGTGGAGGAATTGGAATGTAGTTATCTACAGCGTCCATTAGTTCCATGATTGAATCAACCCATTTCTCTTCACCGTTCAATGCACCTAATGCAGAACCTTTGATTACAGGAATATCATCACCTGGGAATTCGTAGAATGATAATAATTCACGAACTTCCATCTCAACTAAGTCTAATAACTCAGTGTCATCAACTAAGTCAACTTTGTTCAAGAATACTACTAACGCAGGAACACCTACCTGACGAGCTAAAAGGATGTGCTCGCGAGTTTGAGGCATAGGACCATCTGTAGCAGCAACAACGATGATAGCACCGTCCATTTGAGCAGCACCAGTTACCATGTTCTTAACGTAATCGGCGTGACCTGGACAGTCAACGTGTGCATAGTGACGGTTAGCTGTTTGGTATTCTACGTGTGAAGTGTTGATTGTGATACCACGCTCTTTTTCTTCAGGAGCTGAGTCAATTGAATCAAATGAACGAACTTCTGACAAACCTTTATCAGCTAATACTTTAGTGATAGCAGCTGTTGTAGTCGTTTTACCGTGGTCAACGTGACCAATAGTACCAATATTTAAGTGCGGTTTACTACGGTCAAATTTCTCTTTTGCCATGTTTATGCGAATTAGTAATTATAAAATATTTCTTTTAATTATGTTACAAAGTTAAAAAAACTTTTGTGTCGAGCCAAAGATGGGATTTGAACCCACGACCTCTTCCTTACCAAGGAAGTGCTCTACCCCTGAGCTACTTCGGCTTACAAAAACCTTATTTACAGCTATAAGCCTCTAGTCTTTACATAAAAATATCAAAGAAGACAGAGACTTGTTTTGTTTTATAAATTGAGCGGAAGACGAGGTTCGAACTCGCGACCTATAGCTTGGAAGGCTATCGCTCTACCAACTGAGCTACTTCCGCTTTTTTTTGTTTACGCTTTGAGAAAACTGCAAGCAGCTAAAGCGTAAACAAAGAGTGTGTGTGGAGGGAGAAGGATTCGAACCTTCGAAGCCGAAGCAACGGATTTACAGTCCGTCCCATTTGACCGCTCTGGAACCCCTCCAGACCTGTAACCGAAGTTACGTTTGAGCCTCCTATCGGAATCGAACCAATGACCTACTGATTACAAGTCAGTTGCTCTACCAGCTGAGCTAAGGAGGCGTATATAAATTTAATAAAACTTTCTTAAAGAACGGCTACCTCTAGATAGCGAGTGCAAAAATCTGATATTATTTTGACTTCTGCAAGTTTTATTTTCATTTTTTTTCACTTAAAGAACTCATCAAAACTTCGTTCGTTATTTCCCCGTTTTGATGATGCAAAGATAGCTACTGAAAGCACATTACAAAATATATTTATCCTTTTTTTTGCGCTTCAAAAACCATTTACCTGATACGCAAGTAAATAATTTTTATTTTCAATTCTATAGAACCCCTATATTTGCGCATGTTTAATACCAGATTATTCAAAATTCTACCTCTTGCAGCCTTAACATTAGGTTTGCATCTGAATGCAACAGCGCAGGAAACTAGCCCTGACAGTACAAACTTCATTAAAAAAATCATCAAAAAATTCGTCTCCTCCGAGAAAGATTCCACGCGATCGGCAAGCTTTATGGTGCTCCCGGCAGTAGGGTATGCTCAAGAAACAGGTTTCGAATACGGAATTGCAAGTACGTATAACTTCTATATCGATAAACAAGATCTAAATAGCCGAACGTCCAACCTAACCCTAATCGGTACCCTGACGACGAAAAAACAAAAAAACATTAAGCTAATTTCCGATATCTGGACCAAAGGAAATGAATACCACATCCTCTCCGAACTTCGCTATCGCGATTGGCCATTCAATTTCTATGGCATCGGCAATGATACTTGGAAGGCAGATGAGGATTACCTCGACCAAAAGCTATACCGCATCAAACTTGACGGCGAGAAACGCTTCGCTCCCAACTTCTACGCCGGATTAAATGTGAACTACGAGCATTTAAAATTCAAAGACATGGAAGCTGGCGGTATCTTCGAAGAGCCAACCGTTTACGGAAAATCTGGAGGACAATACCTCGCCATCGGCGCATCGGCATTATACGACAACAGAAATAATACCACTTATACTACGCGTGGTTTCTATGGCCGCGCCAAATACAGCTATGCTCCCAACTTCTTTGGCAAAGACAACTTCATCGGCTCACAAGTGGAGGTCGATGTTCGCGGTTTTTACCCAATCAACAAGACCCTGACAATCGCTGCCCAAGGATTGTTCCGCGGAACGTACGGTGATAATGTCCCATTCTACGTGCTACGTGATCTTGGAGGCGATATGACTATGCGCGGATATTACCTCGGCCGATACAAAGACAATAATTACGCGACAGCCCAGGCTGAACTACGCTATAGATTCCACCCTCGCGTCGGAATCAACGCATTCCTCGGAACCGGAAGCACATTCTCCAAGGAAAACGACATCCGCTTGCTCCCTAGCTACGGTGCAGGACTTCGCTACTTCTTTAGCTTAGAACATAATAGCAGCATCCGCTTCGACTACGCCTTCGGCGAACAACGCCCCGGCGAAAAAAGACAGTCAGGCTTTTATTTGAGTATAAGTGAAGCGTTTTAGGGAGATATTAGATTTTAGACATTAGACGTTAGACATTATAGCAGGGCGCTGATTAGGCGCCTTTTGCTTTTTGAGTTGTCTGAACCAGAAAAGGAAGGATTAAACGATTTGCAGGATCCTGACCATCCTTGTATCCTTCCTTTCCTGGTTCAGAAATCCTTTTTTCTTTCAACATGATCCTGACCATCTTTTCATCCTTCCTTTCCTGGTTCAGAAATCCTTTTTTCTTTCAACACGATCCTGACCATCTTTTCATCCTTCCTTTCCTGGTTCAGAAATCCTTTTTTTTCTTTCAACATGATCCTGAACATCCTTAAATCCTTTTTTTCCTGGTGCAAAACAAACTTCCCCCTTTCCCAAACAACTCAAACACAAAAAAGGCGCCTAATCAGCGCCCTGCTCTAATATCTAACGTCTAATTTCTAAAATCTAATTCCAGCCCTACTCTTATGTCTAAAATCTAATCTCTAACATCTACTCTCAAAACTGCAAAGTAAAAACACTCCCCTCGCCTTCTTGACTGTCGACTAAGAGGTTTCCGTTGTGCATCAGCATAATCTGCTTACTGAGGGTAAGTCCGACGCCCGTTCCGGTTTTTTTGGTGGTAAAGAATGGGGTAAAGATCTGCTCTTGGATTTCGGGCGACATGCCGACGCCGTTGTCTTGAATTTTGATCTGTATGCGGCCGTTACTTTCGATGCCTGTCAGGCTGATATAAGGGTCTTCCTGATCCTTGACGGCTTCAATGGCGTTAAGCAATAAATTGATTAGGACCTGCTCCACTAAGTTGATATCTGCCAAGAGTACCATCCGGGTATTTTTGATGATGATATCCACATCGATATTCTTTTGGAGGAGCGTTGGTTCGAGCAGTTGATAAATATTTTCGAAAAGCTGCACGAGCAGAATCTCCGCCACTCGTGGCTGATCGACCTTATTAATCAGGCGATAACTCTTCGCAAATTGCAACAGCCCTTCGCTTCGACGTTTAATGGTGAATATTCCCACTTTGAGGTCTTCAATATCCTGATCGCCTTCCCATTGTTCCAAGCGGCTATGCAGGGTTTCAGCCAAGGAGCTGATCGGACCAATGGAGTTCATGATTTCATGGGTCAGCACGCGGAGCAGCTTATGCCAAGCTTTTGTTTCCGTTTCATCGATTGCTTCGTTGATGTTTTGATAGACCACGATGCGAAACTGTCCGTCCTGCGTCTCAAACTCCGAGCATTGCAGGAGTACCTTGATCTTACCGGAGGCAGAATTGGTGGTCTCCATTTGCTGTTTCCCTACCTTCAGCTGCATGGTCTTCTCATACAGATCTGCATTTCTGCGCTGTAAGCCTGCAATATTCCCAAGATGAGGAACCTCAAAAAGCGATTTGAAGGCATCGTTTACCCAGATTACTTTACCGGTATCGGCATGGAAAAACAAGATGGCGGTATCCAGCATATTGATTACCTTATTGAGGTACTGATGCTGAAGGGCTTGATCGATGCTTATATTTTTATAAATTTCGTTGATCTGGTTGAAAGCCTGGTACAATTTACCCTCGGTCGACTGGTTATTCTTTACCACAAAACGGCGCGTGAAATCTCTATATTTTACGGCTTCGGAAAACTCTAGCATTTGTTTCACGAGAAACCGATGGCTGGCAACAAAGCGATAGGCTAGATAAAAAGTGATCAGAAATAACAAAAGCGCATAGCTGTAGTAGCCTAAGAAAATCAAGTAGGCGATTCCAACAGCAAGCGACAAGAGTGCCAGCACTTTAAAAAAATCAGCAATCGCTAATCTCGACATATTTACAAATTGTATTTTTCCAGGCGTCTATACAAGGCTGCTCGCGTCAGTCCTAATTCCTTCGCTGCCTTGCTGATGTTCCCATTATAGCGTTCAATTGCTGATTTAATCGCCTTACGTTCCATCTCTTCTAGGTTATGGGAAGAAAAGTCGGTACTTGAGCTTGTCGCTTCAGGAACAGACTCAATGGGAGAAAATAGGATGTCCTCGGCGCGCAAACTAGATTGATCAGACATGATAACCGCCCTTTCGATGCTGTATTGTAATTCGCGGACATTTCCCGGAAAATGATACTGCTTCAGCTTCTGTAGCGCGTCTGCTTCCAAACCGGCGATATTCTTATGATATTTCCTGTTATAGAAATCAAGGAAATGGTTAGCTAAAAGGGGGATGTCATCTGTTCGCTCACGCAATGCCGGTACCTGAATTTCCAGGGTGTTTATTCTGTAGATTAAGTCCTTTCGGAATCTCGACTCATCCGCCAATGCCTTCAATGGAACATTGGTTGCGGAAATTAAGCGTATATCCACTGCAACGGGCTGGCTAGAACCCAAAGGAACGACAGCGCGGTTTTGCAATACACTCAATAGCTTGGCCTGTTGTTGCAGATTGATATTCCCGACCTCATCCAGAAAAAGAGTACCACTGTCGGCATTCTCAAAACGGCCTTTTCGATCTTCCCGGGCGTCAGTAAATGCACCTTTCTTATAGCCGAATAGTTCACTCTCGAAAAGTGTTTCGGTCAGTGAACCTACATCGACTTTAATAAATGGATTTTTATTGCGCAAAGAGCGCTGATGAATAGCGTTTGCTATCAAATCTTTCCCTGTTCCGTTTTCTCCGAGAATAAGAATATTGGCTTCCGTAGGTGATACCTTGTCGAGTTTGTAAAACAGATCGTTCATAATTGCCGACTTGCCTACAATGCCCTGATCCGAAACCATTGGCTTCGACTTCACATTCGCCTGCGCCGGTTTATGCTCGTCCATCAACCCCTGCAGCGTACTCAGCAACTGTTCATTCTGCCAAGGCTTAACGATAAAGTCCGCTGCCCCTTGCTTCAAAGATTTAACGGCTAAATCAACCGCACCATAGGCCGTAATCATCACGACCTGAACGGCAGGAAAATTCTCCTTTACTTTCCCCAACCAGTATAAGCCCTCATTACCGGTGTTTATCGCACTCTTAAAGTTCATATCCAACAAGAGGATATCAACCGAATGCTTCTCTAGAATATTCAGTAATTTCTCTGGGTTATGTTCAACAATAACCTCTTTAACTTTAGGTCTTAACAGGATACGGGTGGCGGTTAATAAATCCTGATCATCATCTACAACAAGTACGGTTGCTTTCTTCATGCTAGGTCTAAGTTAATTATAAATTTAATGCCCCTGCATAGTAATCGTTAATATATTTTTGAAGCAACCACTCATATTGTTTGATTACCAATTGACTACGCGTATTGTCTAATTTGTTTTTCGCCGTCAAGTAAATGACCGAATTACTATTACCCGCTTCAAAATGTACATTGGCGATACGAAAAGCCTCTTGATAGCTCTGTTCCTGCTCCTTCAAGTTCTGTACATGCGTCTGTGCTGTTCGCAAGTCAAATACGGCTTTGGCCGTGTTCATACGGAGTTCGTTTTCACGAATACTTTTATTCAGCACTGCCTCGTTAAAATCAACCTGCGCCATACGCACATTCGTACGCGTCGCAAATCTATTGAATATGGGAATGGTCAAGCTTAATGAAAGGCTCTTTCGAAGATTATTCTTCATCTGGTTGAAAACCTCTCCCCCATCCTTGCTATAGTTGGAGCCTAAACCTGCGCCAAAGGATAAGGAAGGATAATATTCTGACTTCATCAATTTAATATGCTGCTCGATCTCCTTCATCCGCCAGTCCAATGCACGATACTCAGGTAGCACCGTCAATGAAGAACGAAAAAGATCATCAGCGCTATAAGCCGTGCTCGCTTGCTCTGTCTCCAATTTTTCTAATGCGGGTAGTTCTGCAATATTGATATTCAAAAACGTTGCTAGTGTCAGCTTCGCATCATTTAAAGATTGCTTCGTTTGTTCCAACAAATTCAGATCGCTATTATACTGTCCTTTGATATCGTAAAGATCGCCCGGAGCAACCGCACCTTCTCTATTCAGTACCTCATGTCTATGTAATTGCTCCTTTGTTACAGCGATCTGCCCCTCAATCTGGGTTAGCATATCCTGCGCTGTTAAGACTTTCAGGTATGCCTCAATGACATCCAGTTTCAACTCATTTCTAGCACCTTCAAATTCTAGCTTTCCGGCCTCCTTCGCATTCGCACGACGACGAATATTGTGTAAAATGGCAAAGCCGTTGAAGATCGGGACATTCGCATTGAGGTATTGATTGCCATAGCTGTTATAGCGGTCTACATACTGGTTGGTCGTCGGGTCAATACTTCGACCTTGACTAAGCTCATGTGCCAATCCGCCGCTCACCTGCGGCAACCGATCGTAGCGCGCCTGCTTATACTGAAGATCCGCCCGGTCTATATTAAGTTCCGAACGTAATAACGTCGGATTATTAGCTACCGCCTTACGAATGCAATCCGAAAGGGACAAGGTGCGAGTTTGCCCCTTAAGATTGCTAACTAAACAACAACAAATTGTTACGATATATAAATAGATGGTTAAGTATTTCATGTATGCAATTTCCTATGGCATTCCATAGCCTATGCCAATTATACTAACTATTGATTATCAGTGATTTAAAACACCGAAAAAGAAAGGGATGTTCGGAGACGAACAACAAAGTGTTCGGTAGTGGACAATTGGGATTAGACATTAGATATCAGATTTTAGATAATAGACCGCTGTCTTGAACCAGGAAAGGAAGGGAACATTAGTCTTGAACCAGGAAAGGAAGGATGCAAGGATGGGCAGGATATTTTGTCTTTGAACCAGGAAAGGAAGGATACAAGGATTAGCAGGATCAGTGGTCTGTTAAAGTTGGAGACGTTTAGTGAAA